>JAPKZP010000617.1 GCA_026393735.1 Acidobacteriota bacterium | reverse complement strand
GTTCGGGCGTCGAGAACAGTTCGAGGTTGTTGTTGTAGTAGCGCTCGATCTCGCGCGACGGGACGGTCACCCCCTTGCGGAGTGCTTCGACGTCGACGAGGAGGTACCGGACCTTCCGGCGTTCGCCGATCTTGTACTTGTCCTTGTGGCTCTCGAAGTACGCCGCCACTTCGGCGTCCGTCGCGCTGACCTGGCTCATGAACGTCGCCGCCGAGACGTGCACGAGCTGCACCTTGACCTTCTCGTTGCGCCGTTTGTACTCGACGTCGGCTTCGCCGTCGGTCAGCGTCACCCAGTCCGTCACCACGGCGCGCAGCTTCTCCACGAGGAGCTGGCGTCGCAGCCCGGCCTCGAACTCCGCCGGGGTCATGGGCGGGCGGGCGGTGTTCAGCAACGCCCGATAGCGCTCCTCGCCGATAAACTGCCCGTTGATCTGGAAGTCGGGCATCGACTGGATGCGCTGGCTCACGTCCTCGTCGGTCACCCCGATGCCCAGCCGCGAGGCCTCCGCCAACATGGCCTGTTCGTTGATCAGCTGCTGGAGCACCTGCTGCTCGAACCCGAGCTGCTTGAGCAGCTGCTCGCTGACATTCGCGCCGTAGGCCGACCGGTACGCGGCCACCTGCCGCTGGTAGGCCTGGCGGAACTCCAGCACGCTGATGCCCCGGTCGTTCACGCGCGCGATCTCGTCGCTCGGCAACGACGCGTCCCCACCCTTGCCGCGCAGGAAGTCCGGGATGTAGAAAATCACGAACGTGAGAACCACGAGGCCCAGGCTCCACTTGAGCCAGCCCTTGTGGCGCCGCATACGGTCGAGCATCGTCATGGTGGCAATTTCTCCATCGAACGCAAACTCTTAGTGTAGCTGGTGACGCGATGTCACCGCAACCACCGTCGTGGAGGCCGGCCAGCGGCCGTCCGGGCGCCGGCGCTGCCCGTAGTACGCGGCCGGGCCGTGCTTCCGGCGGAAGTGCCTGTCGTTAAGTGTACTGGCGATCGGGCGGACGTTGGGATTCAGGGTCACCGTGCACCAGGCCAGCTGCGCGAGCTGTTCGAGAACCACCGCGGCGTGGACGGCGTCGGCACGTCATGCACTGCTCCCCGCGCGGGCGGGCACCCCGACCTATCCCTTGTGCCAGTACATCTCCCACCCCAGGTACTTCGTCGTCGCCTCGTAGGCGATGTCGGCGACCGACGACAGGCTGGCGGCGACGTGATGCTCGAACCCGCGTTCGCAGATGAAGCGGAGCAGGTCCTGCATCTGCGGGATGTGCACGACGCCCGCGCCGCCGAACGTGGTCAGCGAGTCGTCGGTGAACGCGCCCTGGCCGAGGTAGCCGCGCATCCGCCCCGCGCGATCGTCGGTCGAGACACGGGCGAACGTCATCGGCCCGCTCTTCACGCGGCCGACGCAGGTGCCGAACGTGCTGTCCTTGCCGACGGTGCCGGCGATGATCGCCTGGTAGTCCATCCGGGCGTCGACGAAGAAGTGCTTCGGCAGATTGCTGCAGTGGAAACACACCGCCTTGTCGGGATCGTCGCCGTAGTTGTTGTTCCAGTCGAGGAGCGCGCTCGGCGTGTTCGACGCGAGGCGCAACGCGTGCATCGCGAGCGCGCCGCAGATGTCGACTTCGCACGCGCTCGACATGAGCCGGTCGCTCATCATGCTCATCAGTGTGCAGGGCACCACGCCGAAGTAGGTCTCCAGGGCGGTCCAGCACTGGAACGCCGTCACGGTCACATGGGTTTCGGCCATCCACCGATCGATGACCGTTCCGAGCCTGGCCATCTTCATCAGCGCGGCGGCGGGCGTGTTCCCGACGGGCACGTACGCCGCAATGGCGGCGAGCTTGGCCTGGACGTCAGCATCCCCTTCGCGCAGGCGTTCCACCCGGCCGAGGATCTCGGAGAGATCGACGGTCTCGATCGAGATGCCGCTCGCTTCCAGCAGTTTCTCGCTGTAGCGCACGGTGTTGAAGGCGGCGGGCCGCGCGCCAATCGCCCCGACACGCAGGTTCCGGAACCCGCGCACGATCCGGCAGACGCCGAGGAACCACTCGAGGTCCCGGCGGAAGTCCGCCGAATCCGGCGCCTCGGTGTGCCGCGTCGTCAGCGAGTACCTGATGCCGTACTGTGCGAGGTTGTTGCAGGCCGACATCTTGCCGCAGAAGCTGTCCCGCCGATCGGCAATCGTCATGCGGCCGCTCGCGTCCGGCGTCGCCTGGACCAGGACGGGAACGTCGAGGTCCGCCAACCGGAGCGTATCGGCGATCGCGCGTTCGTCGCCGAAGTTGGGCAGCGAGACGACGATGCCGTCGATTGCATCACGGTGCGCGGCGAACAGCGCGGCGCACGCGCGGGCCTCGCTGTGTGTCTCGACCGCTCCGTGCTTGGAGCCGTCGGGCCCGAGCACCACGACGTGTACGCCGGCGTGTTCGAGCACCGCGATCATCTCGTCGCGTCCCGTCCTGGCCAGGTGGTCGGGGAAGAACCCTCGATTGCCGATGATGAGTCCGAGCGTGGCCCCGGGCCCCGTGGCACCAGTCATGGGCGGCATCTCCTAGAAAAAGGGCCAGTTGCCGCCGCCGGCGGCGGCAGTGTGCCGATTCTACCCCACGCCGCCGCCGGGCGGCATCCGGTGGCTTGGATCACCCGGTTTCCACGGCACCCACTATGCTATATTTGCTAGAAGCTGAGGAACTTAGCGGACATTGGGCGCGCTGTGTCCGCCAGTCCGTCTGAGTCAGGGTGTCTCCACGCATATGCCACGTGTGTCGAACGCCGGTTCACTAGACCCGGCGGGCCGTCTTCGGCCCGCGCTGGCGGCTCTGCGTCCGATGCTGAGACGGCGCGAGATCTTCGAATCGGTCGTCCATCGCGCGTATGCGGAGACCGATCCGCAGATCCTGGCACGCGCGCTCGTCGAGCAGTTCGCGGACTGGCTGCCGATGCCCGCGTGGGGGCTCTTCGCGAGCAACGGTACGGGCCATCTCTCCATGCTGGCCGCGCACGGTTCGCAGCCGGTGGCCGAGACGACGCTCGCGGGCGTGGCCGCATGGGTCGTCGCCAGCGACCAGGCGTTTCTGTCTGCGGACGTGGCGCGCGATGCCCGCGTGGGCCTCGCTGAACCGGGCACGGCGGTCGGGTTGCCTCTCGTCTGCGACGGGCGGACCATCGCGGCGCTGGTGGGCTGCGATCCGCAGCCGAGCGCGCGGGCACCGCGCGTGGGGGTCGGCACGCGGCAGCCGCTGCAGCGGGTACTCGACCTCGTCGCGATCGCGCTCGACCACGCGCTCCGGCTCCAGAAGGCCGAGGCGCTGTCGGTCACGGACGACCTGACCGGGCTCTACAACTCGCGCTTCCTGAAGGACGCGTTGTTCCGGGAAGCGAAGCGCGCCGTACGGTACGGGCGGCCCCTGGCGGTGTTGTTCCTGGATCTCGACGGGTTCAAGAACGTGAACGATCAACACGGCCACCTGTGCGGGAGCCGGACCCTGGTCGAGGCCGGCGCGATCCCCGCCAGTTTCCTGAACGCCCACAAGGCCCGGCTGCTGCTGCTCACGCTGCTCAGCTCGGGCCTGGAGGTCGGTGCCATCCGGCGCGTGTTCGCGCAGGACGTCTACTGAGCCTGATCCGCGTTATTGCAGGTCGAGGCGGATCAGGAAGCGCCCGCACGACGGGCACTTGACCGGCGGGAGCTTG
>JAPKZP010000148.1 GCA_026393735.1 Acidobacteriota bacterium | reverse complement strand
CAACCAGGACCTGGTCACGACCGCGCCTGCCGTGCTCTACCGTGTGACGACCACCGACGGCGTGGTACACGAAATCGACAGTCCGGCGAAGTTGCCCGAAACCGGACGGATTTCGAAGTTCGAGGAGCCAGTTATCACGGCGATGGTGCTCACACCGGCGGAGTTCGTCGGTCCGATCCTCCAGCTCTGCCAGGACAAGCGTGGCATTCAGAAGGAGCTCGAATACCTCGCGAGCAACCGCGTGCTCATCACCTACGAGCTGCCCTTCGCCGAGGTCGTGCTCGACTTCTACGACAAGCTCAAGACGATCTCGCGCGGGTACGCGTCGCTCGACTACCACGTCAGCGGCTACTGGGAGTCGCCGCTCCAGAAGCTCGACATCCTCGTCAACGGCGACCCCGTCGACGCGCTGTCGATCATCGTGCACCGCGACTCGGCGTACGTGCGCGGGCGCACGCTCGCGTCGAAGATGCGCGAGCTCATTCCCCGGCAGATGTTCGAGGTGGCCATCCAGGCGTCCCTCGGCAGCCGGATCATCGCGCGGGAATCGGTCAAGGCGCTCCGCAAGAACGTGCTCGCCAAGTGCTACGGCGGCGACATCACGCGCAAGCGGAAGCTGCTCGAGAAGCAGAAGGAAGGCAAGAAGCGCATGAAGCGGGTCGGCAAGGTCGAGATCCCGCAGGAGGCGTTCCTTGCCGTGCTCAAGCTCGGGACGGAGGAGTAGTCGTGCCGTTCAAGAAATCCATCGCGCGGGAGTACTTCGAGTCGATCGTGATCGCGGTGATCCTCGCGCTCTTCATCCGGACGTTCGTCGTCCAGGCGTTCAAGATCCCCACGGGGTCGATGGAGCCCAACCTCCTGATCGGCGATCACCTGCTCGTGAACAAGTTCGTGTTCGCGCCGACGGTCTCCAGCGGCGAGCGGCTGCTGCTCCCCATCCGGGACGTCCGGCGGGGCGATGTCGTGGTGTTCAAGTTCCCCGAGGACCCCGAGCGCGACTTCATCAAGCGCGTCATCGGCCTGCCCGGCGAGACCGTCGAACTGAAGGCCCACCGGATCTACATCAACGGCAAAGCCATCGACGAGCCCTACGCCCACTATCTGCCCAGGCCCGAACGCGTCGGCGCGGAAGTGACGTCGGACGACGTGCGGGACGCCTACGGGCCCGCCCATGTGCCGCCGAACCACCTGTTCGTGATGGGCGACAACCGGGACAATTCCGAGGATTCGCGGTACTGGGGGTTCCTGCCGACGGACAACGTCAAGGGAAGAGCCCTGATGATCTACTGGTCCTTCGACGGCGGCAGCGGCTCCTGGAACCCGATCACGGAGACGCGCTGGACCCGGCTCCTGCACCAGATCCACTGACATGGGCCGCCTGGTCCGCGTCGTCATCGCCGCCCTCGTGCTGTTCGCGCTCTGGCATGCCGCCGCGGCCGAGTGGCGCCAGTTCCAGTTCGAGGCAGCCGTCAAAGAGATCGCGCAGTTCGGCGCGGATCGCGAGGAAGGCGCGGTGCACGCCGAGGTCATGGCTGCCGCCGCGAAACTTGGTGTGCCGGTCGCGGCCGAGCGGTTGACGGTCCGCCGGGAAGCCGACCACGTGTTCATCGATCTCGAGTACGTGGCGCCGATCGAAATCCTGCCCAGGTACTTCTATCCATGGACCTTCAAGGTGAGCGCGCAGGGGTGGTTCGTGCCAGGCGGTCGGATCCCGCCCAGGTAGTGTCGATCTCCCAGGGGAACGTATGAGCCGAGTCAGCGTGAGGAACATCTTCGCGGTCGTCGTTGTCGTCGGATGTGCCGCCTCGGCGCTTCGGCTCGCGGCGCAAACCACGCCCGTTGCCCAGTCGGCGCCCGCCGCTCAGGGATCGCCCAAGCCCGCGAGCATCGCCGATCTCACGCCTCTGCAGCAGGACGATCGCCTGTTCAAGGCGCCGCCCGTGATCGAGATCAACGCGGACGGCACCGGCGCGATCACAGTCGAGACGATGGTGGCGGCCCCCGGGATCCGGGCGTACATCGGGACGCTGAACCCGCACACACGGCTCGACACGCCGTTCTTTCCGACAGCCGTCCGCGAGGATCTGAAGGGTGCCTCGGCGACCGCCCACCGCGTGCCGATGAGCGTCCGGTCACTCGACGGCTGGCTGCCGCCCGCGACGGACGGATCACCCCGGGAAGGCGAGGCCTACGTGCGGCTGGAAGCGTACGACCCTCGCACGGCGGCCGCGCGCTACTTCGAAACGCGCATGCACTACGCCGTGACCAACGGGCGGTACGAGCGACGGACCACGGTGCTGCTGGGACCGTCGGTCGATCTGGTCACGACGTCTACCGCGGTGATCTCGTGGAACACGGACCGGCCGGCGTTCGGCCGCGTCGAATTGTGGACGGCTGACGGGAAGACGAAGGTCGGCGACTTCTCCGGCGCGGCCGGGCCGTCCCTTACGCACGTGGTCTCGGTCACGGGGTTGAAGGCCGGCACGGCGTACAGGTACCGCGCGCTGGTGACGGACCAGGCCGACGGGCCCGTCGTCTGCACAGGGCGGTTCTACACGTTCAGGGCCGAGCCCCCGCGTGCTACACCGTTTGCGTTCATGTTCCTGTCCGACGGACGTCCTGGGACCGGCGGCGGCTTCATCAACTTCAACGGCGTGAATGCCGAGGTGGCGCCGCGGCTCATCGCGGACGGGTATCGCCGGGGCGGCGCGTTCGCGCTCTACGGCGGCGATCTCACGTCGGGCTATACATCGAGCGTCGAGCACTTCGGCATGATGCTCGACACGTGGAAGCACGTGAACGACCCGGTCGGTCACGAGATGCCGATCTATGAAGGGTTCGGCAACCACGAGTCGCTCCACGCGTTCTACCGTGATGCGTCGGGCTCCCGGTACAGCACGGATCGCACGGGTGACGTCTCGTCGGAAGGAGAGTTCGCGCGCCGGTTTGTCAATCCGGAGAACGGCCCGGACGCGGAGGTCATCAACGGCGTGACGGGGCCCTCCTACAAGGGCACGGTGTACTCGTTCGACTACGGCAACACCCATGTCGTGATGCTCAACACGGGCTACTGGTTCACCATCGGGGGCCCCGCGGCGGACAGAAGCCTCGCACTGAAGCTGCTCGGCGGCAACCGCGGCGGCTACATCATGAAGAACCAGATGGCGTGGCTCGAACGCGACCTTGCTGCGGCCCGCAAGCGGGGCGTCGTGCACATCTTCGTCGCCGGTCACGATCCGCTCCTGCCGGTGGGTGGCCACGTCAGCGACGCGATGTGGTGGAACGGCCTCAACGATGCGTCCCTGCCGTCGGGGGACGTCGTGGCCATGCGCGACCGGTTCGTGGCGATCCTGGACCGCTACCGCGTCACCGCGCTGCTCGTCGGCCACGAGCACCTCTACGCCAGGGTCGTGGCCGACAAGAGCGTCGTGCCCGGGCTGACGCGCCCCATCGTGCAGTTCGTCAGCGGCGGCGCCGGCGCCCCGTTCTACGCACAGGACGAGTCGGTGCCCTGGGCCAGAGCGATCAAGAAGTTCGCCGCATCGAACCACTACGTGTTGTTCAAGGTCAACGGACCCGTCGTGGAGTTCGAGGCCATCGACCTGGACGGTCGCGTCATCGACAAGGGTGTGCTGCGGTGATGACGGAGCGGCGCGTCCTGCGCTGACAGGATCGTTCTCGGAACGTCGACACGCGACCCCGGGGGACCCAAACTGGTTTCATGACCGATGTGGCGCAGGGCTTCAGCCCTGCGAAACAGGCCCAATGGCCTGTTCCACAGATTGTGGAACCGCTGCTACAGGCGTCCTGCCACCGCGACGCCGCGCTTGACGACGGTGCGGATCGCCGGGACCCCCACCTTCAGCAGGTCGACCGCTTCGCCGCAGAGGATGACGGCGTCGAGTTGCTTTCCGACCTCGAGGCTGCCCACCCGCTCGTGGCGATCGACGGCGTACGCGGCGTTGATGGTCGCCGCGACCAGCGCTTCCTCCATCGTCATGCGCATGCCGAAGCAGGCGAGTGACATGGCAAACGGCATCGACGGCGAGAAGCCGCCGCCCGGATTGAGATCGGTGGCCAGCGCCACGGGCACGCCACCCTCGATGAGCTCCCGCGCCGGAGCGTAGCGGCCGAGCTTCAGGTAGTAGGCGGCAATCGGGAGCAGCGTGGCGACGACGCCCGCCTGCTTCATGGCGTGAATGCCGCGGGGTGCGACGTAGAGCAGGTGATCCGCCGAGCGAGCTCCCACGCGGGCGGCGACCAGCGATCCGCCGCTCTCGGCTAGCTCGTCCGCGTGGATGCGCGGCTTGAGGCCATGACGCTTCCCGGCTTCGAGGATCTCCTCGGGTCCGCCTGGAGGCCGTACCCGCTCTTCGCCTCGGCGGTCGTCGTGCCGCACTGGAGCATCTGGTCGAGGCGCGCGCGAGTGGCTTCGGCGAGTTCCTCTTCCGTGGCGTCGCGCGTCGCGCGGACCGTCGACAGGATGCCGCCACCCGCCGCGGCGATTTCGGCATAGGTGGCGCCGGTGAGGCGTCGTCGGAGTTCCTCGCGGCGATCGCCGCCGAACACGACGTGCGTGTGGGGATCAACGAAACCCGGGATGACCGTGCAGCCGGTCGCATCGATAACGGTCGCGGCGGAACCGCCCGGGTAGCGCGCGTCGCACTCGGCGGCCGGACCGACGAACTCGATGACACCACCGGTGGCGACGATGGAGGCGTGCTGGATGGGACAGGCGTCAGCCTGGTCCGGGCCGCACTTGGGCGCACCGCCTGCGCAGGTGAACACCACTCTCGCGCCGCGGATGATGACGGGCAGATCCATGTGCTGCGGATCGTAGCAGAATCGGACGGACAGCTACTGCTCTCGGCCTCCACCAGGCCGCTCCCAGGCGACGCCGCCAGCGAACCGGCAGGGGGCCGCGCCGGCGCGGCCGCTTGGATTGAGGCCGCCTATGCGCGGCGTTCCACGATGGGATCGTCGCGGCGGTCCTGGCCCCACGTCGAGGGCTCGCGCGTCTCGCTGTGGCGCGGGCGGTGGAGGAGGATCTTCTCGTCGCGGTCTCGGGCTTCCTGCTCTCGCACGAAATCGATGGTGTTGCGCAGCGACCCGATCACGGATTCGACCGACGTCTCGCCCTCGCGGCGCTTGAGGCGAAGCCCGTCAATCTCGCGCTGTACGTCCTCGTAGCGTGCCTGGGCCTTCTCGAGAATCAGGTCGGCCCGCGACTCGGCGTC
>JAPKZP010000222.1 GCA_026393735.1 Acidobacteriota bacterium | reverse complement strand
GCGCACAAGCTGCTCGCGCCGCTGCTCGGGACGACGATGGCGAGCACGATGTTCGCGCTGGCGCTGCTCTTCGCGGGGCAGAACGCGACCCTGACCGGCACGCTCGCCGGGCAGATCGTGATGGAGGGGTTCCTCGACCTCCGGCTGCGGCCGTGGCTGCGCCGCCTCATCACGCGCGTTGTGGCCATCGTGCCGGCCCTCGTGACGATCGCCGTCTACGGCGACAGGAGCATCGGCGGCCTGCTCATCCTCAGCCAGGTCGTCCTGAGCCTGCAGTTGCCCTTTGCGGTGTTCCCGCTCGTGCGGTTCACGACCGACCGACGCAAGATGGGCCGCCTGGTCGCGCCGGCGTGGATGCGCTGGCTGGCGTGGCCGGTGGCGTTCGTGATCGCGGCGCTCAACGCCTGGCTCCTGGTGCAGGTGATGAGCGGGTGGTTCTGACGGTGGTGTGACGAACGCGGCAGGGGGCGACGATGTACAAGCGCATTCTGGTGGCGGTGGAGCACTCGGCAGCGGACCGCACCATTCTCGAACACATCCAGCCCCTGGCGCGGATGTGCGACGCCAGCCTCGTGCTGATTCACGTGGCCGACGGATGGGTGGCACGCGCGTACGACGAACTGCAGCTGCGCGAGTCGAAGGAGATCCAGGAAGACCGCGCGTATCTCGAGCAGATCCGGGACGACCTGGCGGCGAAAGGACTCCGCGTGGAGTCCCGCCTGGCCATGGGCGACCCCGCGGCGGAAATCATCCGCGCCGCGGCCGCCGAACGGGCCGACCTCGTCGCCATGGCGACGCATGGGCATCGACTCGTGAAGGACATCCTCCTGGGCGCCACGGTCGACAAGGTCCGGCACGAGTTGAAGATTCCGGTGTTGCTCATCCAGGCTCGGGATTAGCAGCGGGCGCGCACCTCGACGTCAGGTACGTTCGGCGCGGATTTCGCTGATGGCCTGGAGCCAGTCGTGCTCGGGGTTGCCGGGCCGGCCGTTTCGGCGCAGGTAGATGTGGTACGCGCGGACCGCGATTTCCTCGTACGTCGGTTCTGAAACCGCCGGCCTTCGGACCGCTCTTGCCTTTGCCTTTACCTTCGCCTTCGCCGGCTTGGCCGCTGTCGGCTTCTTCCGTCGCGCGACCGGCTTCGCGGTGCCCTTCGCCTCTTCGCTCTTTCGTGTCGTCTTCGCCATGATCTGCGTATCGCCTTTCCTGAACGGACCCGTGCCACACGCGCCCGGTGCGCGTGCAACCCGGCGAACTCTGATGGAATGCCTCCAGTTTACCACGGGCTGCCGTTCCGGCCGGCAAACCCTCGCGCCGGGGTCCTCGTCGGAACCTTTGGTATAGCTTCGCCGTATCAAGCCGTAGGTAGAGAGGTTCTGATGATTCGAATCACGAAAACGCGGGCCATTGGCGCAGGTGTCGTCGTCGGCGTCATGGTCATCGGGGGATCGGCTTGGGCTGTCCTTCGGGGGTCGTCGAACGAAATCGACTCCGGACGCCTGGCAACGGTGGAGCGTGGCGACGTGGCGAAGTCGGTGGTGGCTACCGGCCGTATCGAGCCGATCGCCAAGGTCGAAATCAAGTCGAAGGCCAACGGGATCATCAAGGACCTGAAGGTCGACGTCGGCGATCAGGTGACGGTCGGCCAGGTGCTCGTCGAACTGGACAAGGACAACCTGGCGGCGCGGCTGCGCGAGTCCCGGGCGGCCCTGACCGGCGCCCAGGCGAACCTCAGCGCCGCCGAGGCGGAGTACGAGAAGAACAAGGTCGAGGCCGAAGGCCCCGACGTGCCGCTGGCGCGCCGCAACCTCGGCCGCGCCGAGTCGCTCTACGGCAGCAAGCTCGTCTCGCAGCAGACATTGGACGATGCGCGGGGCGCCCTGGACGTCGCGGTGAACAAGCAACTGGCGGCCAAGACGCAGTTGGGCGTGGCGCAGGCGCGCATGGCGCAGGCGCGGGCATCGGTGGCGGCCGCGCAGGCGGCGGTCGACCGGACCGAAGAGGAGCTGACCAACGCCACGATCCGATCGCCGATCGACGGGATGGTGCTCGCGCGCCCGGTCGAACTCGGCAGCCCGGTGTCGTCAATCCTCAACATGGGCGCCAACGCGACCCTGGTCATGGTGCTGGGCGACATCAGCAAGGTCTACGTCAAGGGCAACGTGGACGAGGCCGACATCGGCACGGTGCGGCTGGGCCAGCCGGCGCGCATCAAGGTGGAGACGTTCCGTCAGAAGCAGTTCGACGGCAAGGTCACGCAGATCTCGCCGATGGGCACCGACAAGGACAACGTGATCTCGTTTGAAGTCAAGGTGTCGATCGACAACTCGACGGGCGAACTGCTGGCCAACATGACGGCCAACGCGGAGATCATCCTCGAGGAACACAAAGCCACGTTGCTCGTGCCCGAGGCGGCCATCGTCTACGACGCGAAGCGCAACGCGTCGGTGGACGTCTACATGCCCAGCGCCAAGTCCGGCCGCGAGCGCCGGCCGATCACGGTCGGCGTGAGCAACGGCACGAAGACGCAGGTCCTCGGCGGGCTGATGGAAGGACAGCGCGTCGTGCTGCAGTAGCCCCCATGATCTTCATCACCGATCTCCTCAGCCAGACGTGGGAGAACCTGCGGGCGAACAAGCTGCGCAGCTTCCTGACCATGTTCGGGATCGTGTGGGGCGTGATCTCGTTCCTGCTGCTCTCGGCCCTCGGCGAGGGGTTCGCGCGCGGCAACCAGAAGGTCCTGGCGGAGCTCGGCAAGAACATCGTCATCATCCGCAACGGCCGCACGTCGCTGCAGGCCGGCGGCGCGCGGGCCGGTCGCGTGGTCCGGCTGACGATGGACGACCTGCGGGCCCTTCAGCGCGAGTCGAAGCTGATCGAGCACATCAGCCCCGAGCTCCTCCGCGGCGGGCTCAAGGCCAAGAGCGCCTACAACGCGAGCGCCGCGCAGATCAGCGGCATCTGGCCCGTCTACCAGTACATGCGGACGATCGAGGTGGACCGCGGGCGGCCCATCAGCGAGGAAGACTGCCGGGACGTGCGGCGCGTCGTGGTGATGGGCTTCGACGCGTCGAAGCAGCTGTTCGCCGATCGCGATCCGGTCGGCTCGCAGATCACGATCAACGCCCTGCCGTACACGGTGATCGGCCGCGTCCGCAAGAAGCAGCAGGATTCCAACTACACCGGGCAGGACGACGGGCGGCTCTTCCTGCCGTACGAAACCACGCGCAAGGACTTCCCGCTGCCGGGCGCGCTCAACACGCCGGACCATCTCTCAACGATCATCGCGGCGCCGTATCCGTGGGTGTCCGACGAGATTCGCCGCATCATCGACCGGGAGAAGAACGTCAGGGCGGTGTTCGGCATGAGCGCCCGCGGCCCGGTCGAGGAGGAGGTCCGCCGCATCCTGTCGGGGCCGCACGCGTTCGATCCCCAGGATCCCGAAGCCATCAGCTTCTGGAACACGGCCGTCGAGGCCGTCATGTTCGACAAGATGATCGCCGGCATGGACGAGTTCTTCCTGGCGGTGGCGGTGGTGACGCTCCTGCTGGGCGGCATCGGCGTGATGAACATCATGCTCGTGGCCGTGCGGGAGCGGACGCGGGAGATTGGCGTGCGCAAGGCGCTCGGCGCGACGTCGCGATCCATTCAGTGGCAGTTCTTTGCCGAAGGCCTGCTGCTGACGGGCGTCAGCGGGGTGATCGGGTTCGTGATCGGCTACGGGCTGTGCGGGCTGGTCAACCTCGCGCCGATGCCGGAACGCTTCACCGGGATGATGGTGACATGGCAGCGCGGCATGTTCGCCGTCGCGGTGCTGACCGCGATCGGCATCGCCGCCTCGACGTACCCGGCGCGCCGTGCGGCGAACCTGGCCCCGATCGAGGCGTTGCGGTACGAGGCGTAGGGGCGGGCCCCCGTGCCCGCCCGTCTTGGCGAGAAAGCGGAAGATCGATGCTCTTCAAGGAAGTGCTCAGCCAGGCGTGGGATTCGCTCGTGGCGCACCGCTTCCGGGCAGGCCTGACACTGCTCGGCATCGCGTGGGGCATCCTCACGGTGACGTCGCTGATGGCGTACGGCAACGGCTTCCACAACGCGCTGATCTTCGGCTTCAGCAACGCCTTCTCGAACGGCGTCGCCGTCATCTACGGCGGGCAGACCAGCATGCAGGCGGGCGGCGAGCGGTCCGGGCGGCGCGTGTTCCTCAAGGAGGCCGACATCGAACCGCTCAAGCAGCTCGGACTGGTGAAGTACGCCAGCCCCGAGATCTTCGAGTCGCTGCCCTTGAGCTTCGGCAACCGCCAGACGACGGCCGGCGTGCGCGGCGTCGCCCCCGAGTACGGCGTCATGCGGTCGGAGATCCCGCTGGAGGGCCGGTTTATCAACGCCGAGGACGTGGAACGGCGCCGGCGCGTGGCGTTTCTCGGCACCGACGTCGCGTTGAAACTCTTCGGCAACAGTCCGGCCACCGGGCAGACGATTCGCATCCGCGGCGTCTCGTTCGACGTGGTCGGCGTGCTGGCCGACAAGGCCCAGCTCTCGAGCTACTTCTATCCTGACAAGCAAAGCGTCTTCATCCCGCACTCCGCCACCGAACAGGTCTTTCACCAGGACTACCTCGACACCATCGTCGTGCAGACGATTTCCCCCGCGTTCCACGAGCAGGCGATGCGGCAGGTGCGCGGCGTGCTCGCCGAACGCCACCGCTTCGACGCGCGCGACGACCGGGCGGTGATGATCAACGACAGCGCCGAGATTCGCGACGTGGTCGGCGGCATGGCCACCGGGTTGAAGATCGTGCTGACCTTCATCGGCACCCTGACGCTCATGATCGGTGGCGTCGGCGTGATGAATATCATGCTGGTGTCCGTGACCGAGCGGACCCGCGAGATCGGCGTGCGCAAGGCCCTCGGTGCGCGCCGGCGGCACATCATGCTGCAGTTCCTGCTCGAGGCACTCGTCATCACCTTCACCGGCGGGATCGCGGGAATTGTCCTCGCGTGGATCCTTGTCCACGCGGCGGGCGTGCGCCCGTTCCTGGGCGACCTGATCGGCGACCCGACGGGCGGGACAGACATTCACCTGGTGCTGACGCCGGACGTCGTCGTCTCGGCCACCGCCATCCTCATCGTCACCGGCGTGCTCAGCGGGCTGTGGCCGGCGTGGCGCGCCTCCCGCCTGGATCCGATCGAAGCCTTGAGATACGAATAGCCGCGGACTCCGCCGGGCCGGGAGTACAGGCGTGGGCCGCTTTGGGGAGCAGCCGGTCGCCAGGGTCTTGAGGAGGTTTGAGGTGAGAGATGGGGAGGGAGTGGGTCAGACTCGCCTCCCCGGAGCCAGTGTTGTGGAGGCCACCACTTCACAGGCATTCGATCTGGAGTGCTTTCACATTCCTCGCACCCCGGAACATTGCAAGCGGCCTGCCAGCTCAGTGGCGACTGGAGCTTCTGGACTAACCCTATTGTTTATAGTTAGTTGAAGGAAACACCGGCCTGTCGGCCTGTCGGCCGGTTGACGCGGCCTGTAACCAATTCGTCAGCGCAGTGACAAGAAATGTCGCTCTGCGGCACACACGCACGGTCCTCAGTGTGCGTCTCCGTGCACGGCCGTGTGGTCTTCGACCGACTCCAGGTGCGTGATGACCTCGACTTCCTCGCCCAGAGCCGCGGCCAGGTGATCCTCGAGCACCGTGGCCCGCCTGTGCGCCTCGCCGAGGGTGATGGCGAAGGGGAAGAGGAGGTGTACCTCGATGAGGATGCGAAACCCCGTGTGCCGGACTCGCAGACCGTGGTGCTGGAAGAGCAGGTCGCGAGCGAGGGGGGCGATGGCGGCCCCGGCG
>JAPKZP010000010.1 GCA_026393735.1 Acidobacteriota bacterium | reverse complement strand
TGGCCGCCGGCTCGTCGAGGAGCAGCGTGCCGGCCCCGGTCGCCATCGCTCGTGCCAGCGCCACGCGCTGCATTTCTCCCCCCGACAGCGTCCGTGCGCGAGCGTCGGCCAGGTGCGTGAGCGCCACCCGCTCGATGAGCGCCGAGACACGCGCCGCGTCAGTCTGCTTCCGCAGGCGCAGGCCGAACGCGACATTCTCCCGCACGGTGCGGTCGAGCATCGCGGGGCGCTGGAAGACCGTGGTGATCCGGCGCGTGACCGCCAGCGGGCACGGGTGTCCCATGGGCATGCCGTCCACCTCGATGATGCCCTCGGTCGGCGCTTCGAGGCCCTGCAGAAGGCGGAGGAGCGTGCTCTTGCCGGCGCCGCTCGGTCCAATCAACCCGAGTGTCTCGCCCCGGGCGATCGCCAGATCCGGGATGTCGAGCACGACGCGCGAGCCGTAGCGGTGGCGCACGCCCACGAGCCCGAAGGCCGCAGCCCGGCTCGTCATTTCGATCGTCCCTGGAGTTGCAGCAGTACGGCGTTCGCGCCGAGCGTCAACAGCAGCAGCACGAGGCCAAGCGCCATCGCCAGCGCGAAGTCGCCCTGTCGCGTCGACAGGACGATGGCCGTGGTCAGAACACGCGTGTGCCCGTCGATGTTCCCGCCGACGAGCATAACCGCGCCGACCTCTGAGATGATCCCGCCGAACGCCGCCACGATGGCCGCGGTCACGCCGATGCGCGCTTCCCGCAGCACGGTCCAGCCCAGTTGCCACCGAGTCGCGCCGAGCGCGTGCACCTGCAGTCGCAGATCGCGATCGACGGCTTCCACCGCCGTTTGTGTGAGCGCGGCCACGAGCGGGAAGGCGATGATCGTCTGCGCGATGGTCATCGCGGTCGGCGTGAACAGCCACCCGAGCGGCCCGAAGGGACCGCTGCGCGACAGCAGGATGTAGACGAACAGCCCGACCACCACGGGCGGAAGTCCCATTCCCGTGTAGAGAACGAGTGTCACCAGGTGTTTGCCCGGGAAGCGCGTGAGCCCGACAACCGCGCCGAGCGGCACGCCGACCACGATGGCCAGCAGCAAGGCGGCGCCGGTGACGCGGAACGACAGCGCGACAATGGCCAGCAGGGCTGGTTCCGCAAGCGCTCCCAGGACGCCGTCGATCATCGGCGGGAGCCGCGTCCCCTGGCCGACGCCAGATAGACCGCTGAGTTCGGGTAGAACAGCGCCTGGCCGAACCGGTCGCGGCCGAACGCGCCAATCCGTTCCTGCGTCGGCACGGACAGCAGCCAGTCAGCGAAGCGTTGCGCGAGCGCGCCGTTGAGGCCAGGATGCCGCGCCGGATTCACCACCAGCACGCCGTACTGGTTGCGGAGATCCTGGTCCGGATTCTCCGCAATCGACGCTCCGCCGAACAGCCGCCGCAGCCCCTGGACGCGCGACTCCATCGCCAGCCACGTGGCACGATCCGACAAAGTGTAGGCCTGGCGCTCGCGCGCAAAGGTCAGCGTCTCGCCCATTCCCTGGCCCAACGACAGGTACCACCGGAGCGCGCTCGTCGGCACGAGGC
>JAPKZP010000047.1 GCA_026393735.1 Acidobacteriota bacterium | reverse complement strand
GGCTCGATCTCGCGCGAGGCGCATACGACGCTCGCGATCGCGATGATGGGCATCGAGCCGGCGTACGCTACGCTGGTGAAGTCGATGCTGAAGGGGGGAGCGCGCACCCGGGCGGCAATCGGCCTCGTCATCTGGAAACTGCCCGACGAGGAACAGCGGCAGCTTCTGACCTATGTCGTGCGGCACGCGCCCTGCACCGGGGACCTGTGGTCGATCCACGAGCGCGCCCTCCAGCGGCTCGGCGCGGTGGGTGATCGGCAGACCGTGGCGGTCCTCGCGGAGGTGCTCGATCGGCGGTCCTTCTGGAACCGGTTCCGGATGGCTGCGCTGCATCGGGCCGCCGTGGACGCGCTCGCGCAGATCGCCACGCCGGACGCGCGGCGGCTGTTGGAACAGATGGCCGCCGACGGCCCGCGCGCTGTCCGGTCGCTCGCGAAGGGCCGCCTGGCGTTGGCATCCGGCAGACCCGACCCGAAGGTGAGAGCATGAGCGAAGAGGCCCGCCGCATCCTCGCCGCTGAGGACTTCCTCCGCCGTTTCGCGGCGAGCGTCAAGGCGATCCAGCTCTATTCCGGCGATCACCCCATCGTGCGTCGCGCACACGAGCAGTTCGCCGAACACCTCGAACGCATGCTGGTTGAGGCGCCCCAGGTGGTGGTCGGCCTGGTGGACCGCCAGGTCGTCGTCGACGCCGTGCCCGTGACGGTGGGGTCGGGCACCGCCGAGACCGTGGAGCGCTTCCGATCGAACGGGATCGAACGGATTGCCTTCGCGCGTGGTGTGACCCGGGACGAGCTGAACACCTTTTCCGGCAAGCTGGCCGCGCTCCGCGCCGCGCGCGACGACAGCGAGGAGTCGCTGCAGGCGTTGGCCTCGTCCCACATCCAGCTGGGGCGTCTGCGCATCCAGCAGCGCGTCGAGTCCGGCCACGGCGGCGTCACGGCGATCCAGGAAACGTACCGCGACGCCGTTGCAAGCGCCGAGGCGCTCTGGGAACAGACGAAGGCCGAAGGGAGCCCCGAGCCCGAGATGGCCATGGCGGTCGTCGAGGGCCTGGCCAGCGGGGTCGGCCAGAATCGGCGCGCGATGCTGGCGCTGACGGCCATGTGCCGTTACGACAACTACACGTTTACCCACATGGTCAATGTGAGCGTGCTCACGATGGCGCAGGCGCGAGGACTGGGTGTGGACGGAGCCCTGCTGCGGCAGTTCGGGCTGGCCGGCCTTATGCACGACATCGGCAAGATCAAGACGCCGCCGGAAATCCTGACGAAGCCCGAACAGTTGAGCGGCCAGGAGTTCGTCGTCATGATGCGGCACCCGACGGACGGCGCCGAAATGCTCCGGCGGCATCTCGAACTGCCCCCGCTGGCCGCCATCGTCGCGTTCGAGCATCATCTTCGCATCGACGGCACGGGGTACCCGGCGGGCGTGGTCCGGCCGGCGCTGAACGTGGCGACCCAGCTGTGCAGCATCGCCGACGTGTACGACGCCATGCGGTCGCAGCGGCGCTACCAGCAGTCGTTTCCGACCGAGCGGATTCTCAAGGTCCTGGAGCAGCAGGACGGCACGCGCTTCGATCAGCATCTGGTGCGCCGCTTCAGCCAGCTCATGGGCCTCTACCCGCCGGGAAATCTCGTCAGGCTCGACTCGGGCGCGCTGGCCGTCGTGCTGCGCACGCATGCGCCGGATCCGGCCCGTCCGACCGTCCGCGTCGTGGTCAGCCCCGACGGGCGGCGCCTGTCCCACCCGGTCGACCTGGCCTTGTGGGCCGACGCGGGACCCAGCGGTCCCCCGCCCCGGATCGTCACGCCGGTCGATCCCCAGGAGGCCGGGATCGATCCGTTTGCCTTCCTTGACGCCCACGCGGCATGATGGAGGGGCTGCGCTTCTTCATCTGCTTCGGAGGGATCCATGCGTCTCGGCTCCCGGGCCGTCTGTTGGCTCTTGATGCTCACCATCGTCGGCCTTGCCGCACCTGGACGGCTGTCGGCCCAGGGAACAGCGGGACGGCGCACCGTCGCGGCCGTCGCTGACCGCGACGTGCGCGACTGGGACAGCCAGATCACGCGGATGGAGCGCAGCGACGAGTTGCGCGTCCGCCGGACCGACGAGGACGGCCTCGTGCCCGGCCGCACGCACGAACGGTTCGACCAGTACTACGACGGCATCCGCGTCGTGGGCGGCGAACTGGTCCGGCAGCTGGAAAAGGGCCAGACGCTGTCGGTCTTTGGAACGGTGTACGCGGGCATCTCAGTCGATTCGGAGCCTGCGATGCGCGCCGAAGATGCCGCTGACATCGTGGCGGAACTCACGGGCGTGACGCTCCCGGCGGCACGAGTGCCCGATCTCGTCGTGCTGCCGCGCGATGACGGCGGCTATGCCTTGACGTATCGCGCCAGGGTGATGACGGCGAGCGATCTGATCATCTACTACATCGACGCGCAGACGGGCGACGTCGTGCTGCAGTACAGCGACCTCGAGACCACCGTCGGCACGGGCAAGGGCGTGCTCGACGACACGAAGAAGGTTAGCACGACGTTGAAGAACGGCACGTATATCGCGTCCGACAAGCTGCGGCCGCCGAACATCAACACCTACGACATGAAGGGCAGCCTGACGCGTACGAATCAGTACCTCAACGGGCAGATTCTGCTCGGCGACAGCGACTTTGCCTCTGACAGCGACGACGACTGGACGGACCAGGCCGCCGTGGACGCGCACGCGTACGCGGGCTGGACCTACGACTATTACTACAAGCGGTTCAACCGGCAGGGCCTGAACAACAGGAACCTGGCCATGACAAGCCTGGTGCATCCGGTCAAGCGGGAGGAATGGGCGAGCCAGCCAAGTTCCGTGCTGAATCTGTACTACCTGAATGCGTTCTACGCGGGCGACGGCGTCATGGTGTACGGCGAGGGCCTGCCGCCCAACGTAACGGCCGGTGGCATGAAGTGGAACTACTTCTCCGGCGCACTGGACGTGGTCGCGCACGAGCTGACCCACGGCGTGACCGACTATACCTCAGGGCTCATCTACCGCAACGAATCCGGCGCGCTCAACGAGGCGTTCTCGGACATCATGGGTGCCAGTGCCGAGTTCTACTACCAGCCGCTCGGCAACGGCTACTTGAAGGCCGACTACCTGCTGGGCGAAGACCTGACCAGCCCCCTGTCGGGTTTCCGGTCCATGGCCAACCCGCAGGCATTCGGCGATCCGGATCACTATTCGAAGCGCTACCTCGGATCGTCCGACAACGGCGGCGTGCACACCAACTCGGGCATCGCGAACCAGGCGTTCTACCTCGCCGTCGAGGGGGGCACCAACCGGACCTCCGGGCTGGCGGTGACGGGCGTCGGGTCGGCGAACCGTGACAAGATCGAGAAAGTCTTCTATCGCGCATTTACGCAGATGCTCCCTGCCAACGCCACCTTCGCCATCGCCCGGGCGGCGACCATCCAGGCGGCCCGCGACCTGTACGGCACCGGCAGCGACGTGGACCGGGCCGTCACGCAGGCGTGGACGGCCGTGGGCGTGAACTAGACATGTCTTCGACCGAGGGACCCGTGAACAACACACCTGTCATCCTGCGACCTCTCATCCTGGCCGGCGTGCTGGCCATGTGCGGCCTGGCGTCGGCGCCTGCGAACGCCCAGACGCCGAGCGTCTGGCAAGGAATCGGCTTCATCGCCGTCGACGGGGGTGCGCAGGTCACCTCGTCGGGCTACACGTCGAATCTGACGTTTCCCTTGCACGGCGAGACGGCAACGGGCACCGCCACCTCGGACGCCGTCTCCGGTGCGGTTTTCACGGCGCGCGGCGGCATCCGGATCTGGAAGAACCTGGCCCTCGGTGCCGGCGTGACGGTGTTCTCGAGCACGCCCGATGTCGCGGTCGAGGCTTCCCTGCCTCACCCGTTCTTCTTCAACCGGCCGCGCGAGGTCTCGGGCACGGCCTCCGGCCTCACCCGGCGGGAGACGATGGCGGCGGTCGAAGTGTCCTGGCTCGTGCCCCTGAGCCGGCGGATGGACATGAGCCTGTTCGCCGGGCCGGCGTTCTTCAATGTCCGGCAGGACATGGTGACGACGGTGCAGTTCACGGAAACCTACCCGTACGACACGGCGACGTTTGCGGGGGTCGAGTCGGAGGAAGTCAGCCGTTCCGTCACGGGGTTCACCGTGGGTGCCGACGTGTCGTACCTGTTCTCGAAGAACTTCGGCCTCGGCGGACAGTTCCGCTTCTCGCGGGCGTCGACCACGTTGACGCCGTCGGGCGGCCAGAGCACCGCGGTTGACCTTGGCGGCGCGCAGGTCGGCGGAGGTATCCGGATTCGTTTCTGACCGGAGGTGCGGTGGTGGCAGCCACACGCTTTTCGGTCCTGGTGCTCAACGCGGTCCGGCGGATTCCGCCGGGCCGCGTTGCCACGTACGGGGACGTGGCGGCCGTGGCCGGACGCCCGCGCGCCTGGAGGGCTGTCGGCAACATCATGCGGGAGTGCCAGCAGGCGGACGTTCCCTGCCACCGGGTCGTGGCCTCGGGCGGCGGGCTTGGCGGGTACGGCGACAACCCGGCGCTGAAGCGCGCCTTGCTGCGGGCCGAGGGCGTCATTGTCGTCGGCCGGCGCATCCGGCAGTGGTCCCTCGTGCGGTGGGTCCCGGCCCCCTCGGGCCGTGTCCGACGGAACCGCACGGTCGCCCCAGCCGTATCCCAAGAAGAACGTCGGCGCGCGTGACGCGTGCCGGAGCCAGGCAACCTTTCACCACCATGATTCCGTCTGAACGATCAGAGGCCGACCGGGTGGACCAGAAACTCGTGGCGCGCTGCCGTCGAGGGGAGATTCCGGCGTTCGAGGAACTCTACGCACGACACAGCAGCCGCCTTTACAGCGTCGCCTACCGCATCACGGGCAGCGCCGCTGATGCCGAGGACCTGTTGCAGGAGATCTTCCTGCAGGTCTACCGGCGTCTGGACAGTTATCGCGGCGAGGCGGCACTCGGCACGTGGCTTCATCGCCTGGCCGTCAACGCGTGCCTGGATCACGTGCGCAGCAAGCAGGGGCGGCGCCAGCAGGCCACGGATTATCTCGAGGACCTCGAGCACCTGGAGCCGGTCGCGCCGGGGTCGTGGCGGCCGTGGCCGGACGCCCGCGCGCCTGAACGGGCCGTGGCCCAGTTGCCGCCGAGCTACCGGCAGGCGTTCCTGCTGCACGACGTGGAAGGGCTCGAGCACCACGAGGTGAGTGACATGCTGGGCATTGCGGTGGGCACGTCGAAGTCACTCGTCCACAAGGCCCGCCTTCGGTTGCGCACCCTGTTGCGGGGCCGGACCGGACCGCCGGCGCCCCGTCCTGCGACGTTGGCACCGGTCGCCGCCGCCGGACTGCATGGAGAACGGTGATGGAATCGCGATCACCCGCTGAGGACCGCTGCGGGCGCTATGCCGCGCTCGTTCAGGATCTGGTCGACGGCGACCTCGCGCCGGACGTGCGCGCAGACCTCGACCGCCACGTCGCCGGCTGCCCGGCCTGTCTGGCGCTCCTGGCGGACCTGCGCGAGATCCGGCGCGGCGCCGACGACCTCCCGCGCCACACGCCGCGGCGCCTGGTGTGGGAGGGAATCGCCCGGCAGATTGCGGCCGAGCAGGCCAGCCGCCGGCGCGTGTTCTGGACCGGGACCCGGGTGGCCCTCGCGCTGGCCGCAACGCTGGTGGTGGCCGTCGCCTCCAGTGTCTGGGTGCTCCGCGCGCCGCCCGCGACGACGGCGGCGCCGGGCGTCACGACGGCCGGAACGGCCGCAGCACACCAATCCAAGACGGATCTCGTCCAAGACGTTGACGAGCACTTGAGGGTGGCCGACGAGCACTACGAGAAGGCAATTGCCGGACTCGAAGCGATCGTGAAGTCCGATCAGGGTGCGCTGGATCCGGCCGTGGCGGCCACGCTCCAGAAGAACCTGGGGGTCATCGACGTCGCCATCCAGGAGAGCCGTGCGGCCATCAAGTCGCAGCCGCACAGTGAATTGGCGCAGACCAGCCTGTTCGAAGCGTTGCGGCAGAAGGTGGCCCTGCTGGAAGACACGATCGCGCTCATCAACGTGATGCGCAAGGGCGACCAGGCAGGGGCCGCGAAACTCCTCGGGGGCATGAGCAAGTCGTGAAACGGGTGAAGCCATGAACAAGCATCGATATCAGGTCGGCGTGGCGGTTCTGGGACTCCTCCTCGCGTCGGCGCCGGCGCGCGCCCTGGCCGCGGGCCCCATCGATACGTGGGGCGATCAAACGCAGACGGAGAAATTCAACAAGACGGTGGCGCTCCCCAAGGGTGGGTCCTTCAACCTGTCGAATGTGTCCGGCGACGTGGTCATCACGGGCGGCCCGGGCGAGCAGATCGTGATCGACGCGACGAAGCGCGGCCGGACGATCGACGACCTGAAAGCGGTCCAGATCACGGTCGTGACCAGCGCCACCCGCGTCGAAGTCAGGACCGAGTACCCGCGCGAGCGCCGCAACGTCAACGCGTCGGTCGACTTCATCGTGACGCTGCCCCGGGGCGCGGTCGTCGAGGTGCACTCCGTATCGGGCGACGTGAAGGTGTCGAACGTGGACGGGTCGCTGCGCGCCGAGACGGTGAGCGGCGACGTGGCGGTGACCTCGGCCGCCCAGCTCGAGATGGCGAAGACCGTATCAGGCGACGTGACCGTGCAGACGGCCGCGAGCTCCGGCGACGTCAGCATCGCGAGCGTGAGCGGCGGCGCCATTGTGCGGTCGCTGAAAGCGCGCAGCCTGGAGGCGAACAGCGTGAGCGGGGACGTCGAACTCACCGACGTGACGTGTGAGCGCGTCAAGGGGAACTCGATCAGCGGGTCCATCACCTTCGCCGGGCCGCTCGTGAAGGGCGGACGCTACATGCTCCAGTCGCACTCGGGTGACGTCACGGTCTCCGTGAACGGCAAGGACGGGTTCGAACTGAACGCGAGCACCTTCAGCGGCGACATCCGGAGCGACCTCGAGCTGACGTCAAAGGTCGGCGGCCCGGGCGATGCTGAGAGCCGGCACCGCCGCCAGACCTCCATGCGCGGCAACTTCGGTGACGGCAGCGCCGTGCTCGAGCTGAACGCGTTCTCGGGGAACGTGACGATCGTCAAGAAGTAGTCGCCCCGCCGCGTTCCTGCTCCCGGTACTGCAGCTGGTACAGCCGGTAGTAGATCCCGCGCTCGGCGAGCAGTTCCTGGTGCGTGCCCGATTCGCGCAGGTGCCCCTTGTGCAGCACCAGGATCGCGTCCATGTCCTGGATCGTCGACAGCCGGTGCGCGATCGCAATCGTGGTGCGCCCCTGCATCAGCACGTGCAGCGCGTCGCGGATGAGGAGTTCGGTCTCGGTATCGACGCTCGACGTCGCCTCGTCCAGCACCAGGATCCGCGGGTCGAACGCCAGCGCCCGGGCGAACGACAGCAACTGCTTCTGTCCCGTCGACAGCGTCGCTCCGCGCTCGACGACGGGCGTCGCGAGCCCGTGCGGCAGCGCGTCCACGAAACCGTCCGCGTGCACGGCGCGAATCGCGCCCCGGACCTGCTCGTCCCCGATCGCGGCATTGCCCAGCCGCACGTTGCCGCCGATGGTGCCGGAGAACAGGTGGACGTCCTGCAGCACGAGGCTGAAGCGCCGGCGCAGTTCGCCGACGTCGATCTCGCGGATGTCCACGCCGTCCACGAGGATGCGCCCGCGGCTGACATCGTAGTACCGCATCAGCAGGTTGATGATGGTGCTCTTGCCGGCGCCGGTGGCCCCGACGATGCCCACGCGCTCGCCCGGCTGGACCTGGAACGACACGTCGCGCAGCACGAAGTCGTCGCCGGTGTAGGCGAACCACACGTGGTCGAACTCCACGTGGCCGCGCCACGGCACCGACCGCGGCGCCGCGGGGTTCGCAATCGCGACGGGCGTGTCGAGCAGCGTGAAGATGCGCTCGGAGGCGGCCATCGCCGACTGCAGCACGTTGAACTTCTCCGACATGTCGCTGATCGGCCGGAAGAACCGCTGCGAGTACTGGATGAACGCGACGAGCGAACCGATGGTCAGCGTTCCGCCGAGCACCCAGGCGCCGCCCTGCCAGATGATGAGCGCCGTCGCGAGCGCGCCGACAATCTCGACCGCGGGGTAGAACACCGCGTAGTAGAAGATCGACGCGATGTTGGCGTCACGGTGACCGCGGTTCACCGCGTCGAACTGGCTGAAGTTCCGGGCCTCCCGCCGGAACAGCTGCACCGTCGCCATCCCGCCGATGTTCTCCTGCAGGAACGCGTTGATGCGGGCGATCCACCGCCGCACGCTCCGGTACGAGTCGCGCACGTTGCGCCGGAACCACTGGGTGATGAAGACAATCAGCGGCAGCACCGAGAAGGCGATGAGCGCGAGGCGCCAGTCCATCTTCAGCAGCACCACCATGATGCCGGCGAGCGTGAAGATGTCGCCGAAGATGGACACCACGCCGGCCGTGAACAGGTCGTTCAGCGCGTCGACGTCGGTCGTCACCCGCGTCATCAGCCGGCCCACGGGATTGCGATCGTAGAACGCGACGTCCAGCCGCTGAAGATGCGTGTAGATACGGGCCCGCAGGTCGAACATGATGCGCTGGCCGGTGAACTGCAGGACGTACGTCTGCACGTACTCCAGCACGAAGGACAGCAGCAGGATCCCGAGGAACGCGAGCGCGATCCGGTTCATGCCTGCAAGGTCGCCGGTCGCGATGTACCGGTCGATCGCGATCTTCATGAGGTAGGGCTGCGCCAGCTGGAGCATGGAATAGCTGACGATCGCCACGAAGGCGATTCCCACCTGGAGCCAGTACGGCCGCAGGTATCCCATCAGCCGCCGCATCAGGACGGCGTCGTACGCTTTCCCGACAACGTCATCGTCCTGCACGCTCATGACTCCGCCCCGAGTTCTTCCTCCAGCAACTGCCTCCGGTGCAGTTCCGCGTACGCGCCGTTCAGCGCGACGAGTTCGTCGTGCCGGCCGCGCTCGACGATCCGGCCCTGCGCCAGGACGACAATCTGGTCGGCCTGACGCACGGTCGACACGCGGTGCGCGACGATGATCGACGTGCGCTGGCGCATCACGACGCGCAGGCGCGAGAGGATTTCCTCTTCCGTATAGGTGTCGACCGCCGACAGGGCATCGTCGAGGATCAGGATGCGAGGGTCGACCATGAGGGCCCGCGCGAGCGCCGTGCGTTGTTTCTGGCCGCCCGAGAGCGTGATGCCGCGCTCGCCCACGACCGTGCCGTAGCCGGCGGGAAAGCTCTCGACGTCCTTGTCGAGCCGCGCGATTGCCGCGGCGTCGCGCACGCGGCCGGCGTCGGGCTCGGCCGCGCCCGCCAAGACGGCCGTGCCGAACGAGACGTTCTCGCCGAGGCTCTCGGAGAAGAGGAACGGCTCCTGCGAAACGAACCCGATCGCACCGCGCAGGACGGGCAGCGGGATGTCGCGCACGTCGACGCCGTCGATGAACACCGTGCCCCGCGGGGGCTCGTACAGGCGCGGCAGGAGGTTGATGAGGGTCGTCTTGCCGGAGCCCGTCGGGCCGACAATCGCGAGGGTCTGCCCGGCTTCCACGCGCAGCGACACATGGTGCAGCACAGGCTGGCCGTTGTACGCGAACGTCAGGTTGCGCACCTCGATCGCACCGCGGATCGGCGCGGTGGATGCGACGCCCGGCGCATCGGCGACGGCGGGCTCGACGTCCATCACCTCGAGCATCCGCTTCCATGACGCGGTGCCCCGCTGCAGCATGTTCGTGACCCAGCCGAACGCAATCATCGGCCAGGTCAGCATCGCCAGGTAGGCGTTGAACGCGACGAACTCCCCCAGGGTGAGCCGGTGACGAATCACCTCGCCGCTGCCGAGCCAGAGGACCAGGAGGCCGCCCAGGCCCAGGAACAGCCCGAGGCTCGGGTAGAACAGCCCCTGCAGCCTCGCCAGGACGAGGTTGCGCCGCACGTATTCCGCGTTCGCCGACGCGAAGCGGTCCAGTTCCGCCTGTTCCTGCCGGTACGCGCGCACGACGCGGACGCCGGCGAGCGCCTCCTGCGCCACCGCGCTCAGCTCCGACAACTGGGCCTGGATGGCCTCGAAGCGCCGGTGGATGGCCGCGCCGAAGTACTTCACCGAGATCGACACGAACGGGAGCGGGATGAGCGCGATGAACGTGAGCCGGGCATCGATGCTCAGCATCAGGCTGAGCGCGACCACGAACACCAGCAGCGTGTTCACCGAGTACATCACCGCCGGCCCGGCCATCATCCGCACCGCGCCGAGATCGTTCGTGGCCCGCGACATCAGGTCCCCGGTGCGATGGCCATGGTAGTACGACGGCGACTGCAGCTGCAGCCGGGCGAAGAAGTCGTTCCGCAGGTCGTATTCCAGGTGGCGCGAGACGCCGACGATGATGCGGCGCATCAGGAAGCGGAAGTAGCCGCCGACCACCGCCAGCCCGAGAAGGAGCCCGGCGTAGGTCACCAGCTTCAGACTCGTCACGCCGCGCACCAGGTCGTCGACGGCGTACTTCATCACCCACGGCGAGGTGAGCGACGAGACCGTCGCCAGGGCCGTGCAGGCCAGGCCGAGGCCGAAGCCCCTTCGGTAGCGAAGCATGTAGCCGACGAGTCGCCGGGTGGGTGACAGAGTCACGGAGAATCCAGCATACCGGAGGCGTCACGGCCCCGGCTACAAGACCTGCGGCACCTTCCTTGCGAACCCGGTGTTCGAGCTCGACGATCGCGCATCACTCCGGCAGAGCGGCGCGGTGCCGGACGGTGCGGTGCCGGAGGCGGCGTAACCGGGGTTCTGTGGTATTCTGCCGTTGCCTTTCCCAGCAGGCACTCCATTTGCAGAGGCGACGTGTGTCCGCACGGCGCGGTCTGTGTCAGCGAGGAGTGCATCCATGATTCGCACGCGTTCGTTGTCGGTCGTTGTAACGCTCGTCCTGGTGTGCGGCCTGGTGGCGGTCGCCGCGCCCGCCGGGGCCCAATATCGGCCGTTGCCAAACACCAAGTCGGGCTCAGGGTCCGGATCGGCACCCAAGGGCGAGCCCTATCACGTGGAATTCGCCTTCAATCTGTGGGATCCGGTTCCGCAGTTCGTCATCGCCAGCGAGTCGCTGGGCATCCCCGGCACCGACATCGACGTCCAGGCGGAACTTGCGATCGAGCAGAAGCAGATGTACGAGATGCGCGTGGTGCTGCGGCCTGGCAAGAAGCACAAGTTCCGCTTCCAGTACCTGCCGCTCGCATACGAGGGGCAGACGACGCTGTCAACCGAGATCATCTTCAACGGCATCAAGTTCCCCGTCAGCGCCGAGGTGGCCACCGAGCTGAAGTGGAACACGTACCGCATCGGCTACGAGTACGACTTCGTCTCGAACGACAAGGGCTACTTCGGCATGATCCTGGAGGCCAAGTACACGGACGCCCAGTTCCAGCTCCGCACGCCCATCAGCACCGAGTACGTGCGGGCCCGGGCGCCGATCCCGGCGATTGGCGCGACCGGCCGCGTGTATATCGCGAAATACGGGTCGATCACGGGCGAGTTCACGGCCTTCAAGCTGCCCGAGAACATCGACCAGTTGAAGTACCAGGCTCACTACTTCGACTGGGACGTTTACGGAACTGTCAACATCACTGACAATATTGGTGCGCAGGTGGGCTACCGGACCCTGGAACTGGGGTACTCGGTTGATCTGGACCGGGGCGAAGCGCGGCTGAAGGGCCCGTATTTCGGCGGCGTCGTGCGGTTCTGAATCGGATCGCGATTCGGCGTCGCCCGCACGTCGGCTGCGGGTCCTGTCCGAGGTGTTCTCTTCTGTCCTCGGCTGAGCTTCGGTGATGTGCCTGCGGGCAGAAGAGAAGCACCTCGGCCACCCGCATCCGACGATCCTGAATCGCGGTCTTCCATTGAGTCCCGGCGACTATCGGAATTCGAGCCGCACGCCGAGCAGGCGCATGTCGGTGCTCTTCGGATCGACGGCCGAGGGGCGGAACCCCTGCTCCGCCCGGATGCGGAGCATCGTGGAGTTTCCCGGCCGCACCGGAATCGACAGGTCCCGCCGCTCGCCCGCTCCAAGCTGAAAGCGCAACGTGTCGTCGCCTGCCGACATCTCGACCGCCGTCGCGACCGGGCCCGCCGACATCGTGAACGTGATGGCCGTCGCCCCGGCGGCTGGATTGACCACAAGGGTTGCAATCCG
>JAPKZP010000295.1 GCA_026393735.1 Acidobacteriota bacterium | reverse complement strand
GGGCGGTGGCAAGCTCCAGCAGGCGCGGAATGTCGCGCTTGCGGAAGATGGGCTCGCCGAGGATCTCATAGTGCATGTTCCGGCGCTTCGGCACGTAGCCGGCGTCCTCGATGTTGCGCACGATCTCGACCTCGTCCATGCAGTACGCGGCACCGGCCGCCCGGACGACGTTCTCCTCGATCATCACGCTGCCCATGTCATTGGCGCCATATGCGAGGCTCAACTGGCCGACCTTTCCGCCCTGCGTCACCCACGAGGCCTGCAGGTTATCGACGTTGTCGAGCACGAGGCGCGCGGTCGCGAGCGTCCGCAAGTACTCGACCCCGGTCGCCTCGACGCCCTGTAACGCCGTATGCTCGGGCTGATAGCTCCACGCGATGAACGCCGTGAAGCCGCCGGTTTCGTCCTGCAGGTCCCGCAGCCGGCACAGGTGTTCGATGCGCTCGGCCGGGGTCTCCACCGACCCGTACATCATGGTGGCGGTCGAGCGAAGGCCCGCGCGATGCGCGTGACGCATGACGTCGAGCCACTCGTCCGAAGTCGCCTTGTTGTCGCAGTGCAGCAGCTTACGCACGCGATCCACAAGGATTTCGGCCCCGCCGCCGGGAATGCTGTCGAGTCCGGCCGCCACGAGACGGTGGATCACGTCGGGCACGGGGATCTGCGAGAGCCTTGAAATGTGCAGCACCTCGGGCGACGAGAGCGCGTGCAGCTTGAAACCCGGAAAGCGTCCCTTCACCGCGCGAAACAGGTCCTCGTACCACCCGATGGGCAAGTCCGGATTGTGACCGCCCTGGAGCAGCAGCTGCCCGCCCCCCAGCTCGATCGTCTCCTCGATCTTGCGGAAGATCTCCTCGAAGCCGAGGACGTACCCATCGGGCGCGCCGACGGGACGGTAGAACGCACAGAACGAACACCGCGCCACGCACACGTTCGTGTAGTTGACGTTGCGGTCGATGATGTACGTGACGAGGCGCTCCGGGTGACGGCGCACGCGGACATCGGTGGCCAGCCGTCCGAGCAGGTGCGTGGGCGCCTGCAGGTACAGCTCGAGCGCCTCATCGGCCGTCAGCCGGCCGCCGGCACTCACCTTCCGTGCGAGGCCTTCAATCGACATCAGTCACCGTCGGCACCATCACAGGGCTGAAGCCCTGTGCCACGATCTCGCCGCAACCGTTCCCCTTGGAGACCACAAGGGCGCTCCGGTCTAATCAAAGCGCGGCTCGCGGTACGAGGGCACGAGGCCCAGGTCCGCAGCTTCGCGGTAGAAGCGGGTCAATCCCGCCAGTTCTCGTTCGCCGAACCCGAAATCCACATTATCACGAAGGTACCGCGCACCGACGGCCGCAAGCCGTTCGTCGCCCGGACAGTGCTGTCTGGCAACGTCCTCGGCATGCTCGACGCCACGGCGGCACGCGTCGCCGAGGATCGTGACATCCGGCGGCGTGATGAGGCCAGGCCGGCCGAACCAGTACGCGTAGACGAACGGCAGTCCGGTGAACGCCTTCCACGCGAGGCCAAGGTCGGTCTTCTCCAGGCCGGCGGCACCATGGTCGAAGAAGAGGGCCACGTCACCGATGAGCAGGGCGGCGTCGCATGCCTCGAGCATGCGCAGCGGCTCGGGCGCCATGACGCGCACCGCCGGTTCGATCCCGAAGTGACGGGCGCACAGCACCTTGAAGAGCGCGACGGACGTGCGAGAACTCGCGTCGAGCGCCACCGTCCGGACACGGTCGATGGGCACCTTGCCGAACACGGCGACCGAATCGATGGGGCCGTCGGAGCCGATGGCGACACCGGGCACGGCGACGTAGGAATCGCCCCGGAGGTACTCGATGGACGGCACGAGGCCGACATCCACCTCGTTCGCGTGGAGGAGGGCCGCGCAGCGCGAGGGAACGTCGAAGCGCACGTCAAACCGGGAGGCGTGGTCCTGCAGCCCGTAGACGAGCGGACGCGCGTTGAGGTACTCAACCGCGCCGAGGCGCAGGCGACTCATTCGCGAATCCGCCGGAAGGCGCCGTCGCGCGCCACGGGCACGAGCGCCGCGGCCTGGATGTTGCGCGTGATCTCCTCGAGCGGCGCCCGGCGCCTCCCGTCAGGCGAGGCATCGCTCGCCGACACGCTGTCCACGTCGTCGGCGCCGACCGTGAGGGCCACCTGCGCGAGTTTCGGACCGTAAAGCGACCAGTCCACCTGGATCGAGGGGATGTTGTCGGCGAGCAGTCGCGCGAGCGCCACCTGGCGCGCATCCTCATATCCCGTCGCCGGAGCAGCCGGATCCCACGTGCGCGGCAGCGGGGCAAAACCGCGAATCCATCCGAGCGCGTGCTGCAGTTCGGCGGCACGCCTGATGAGCGCCACCCGCGTCGGCGCATCCGCCGGCCGGTGGACCGTGAGCCGCGCCAGGTCGAGGCCCGCGGCACGAACGGCGTCGAGCGCCGCCTCGGGATTCGCGAGCGTGTCGAGCGGCGCCTCCGCGATGAGGGACACCCCCGCGTGCCTCACCGCGCGCAGCACGTCGTCGAGCGCGTGCCCGCGGGTGACGGCACAGGACTCGAGATCCGTCAGCGAGAACGCCGAGACGGGCACGGTGCCTGCCGCCGCCACGATGCGGCGCACGTCGGCGAGCGTGGCGTCGAGATCGTCCAACGGCCCTCGGACGCGCACTTCCCCGGCCGCCGGAGGCACCGCCGCGATGGATGCTCCGCCGACGGGCAACGCGACGTCGAACACGCGCACGAAGGTCGTGTCGGCCCCATGCTTGCGGCGGCGGGCCTCGTCGGCCAGCATGCCGAGCGTGAGGATGTCGGTCGCCTGTGCCAGTTCGAGGGCATCGGTCTCGGAAAACGGATCGCCGGCCGTCAGGCGAGCCACCAGGACGTTCACTCTGTCGTGCATCAGCGGGAGCCTCTGGGAGCACCGGGCGTGTGTGCCCCGGCGAGACGCGACCAGATCGCGGCGGCGCGGCGTCCTGCTGCCTCTGTCGTCACGACACGCGTGGGCCACTCGCGGGTGAACCCTTCCGAGGGCCACTTGCGCGTGGCATCGATGCCCATCTTGCTGCCGTACGCCGGCAGGTCGGACGCGTTCTCGAGATCGTCCATCGGGCCACGGGTGAACTGGATGTCGCGCTCCGGGTCCACGTGCGTCCCGACGACCCACGCCACTTCGCTCACGTCCTGCACGTTCACGTCCCTGTCGACGACGACAACGACCTTCGAGAACATGAGCTGGCCGAGGCCCCAGCACGCATTCATGATCTTGCGCGCGTGGCCGGGGTAGCGCTTGTCGATCGAGATGAGCACCAGGTTGTGGAACACGCCTTCCGGCGGGAAGTGCATGTCGACGATCTCGGGAATCGTCTTGCGGATGAGCGGCAGGAAGATCCGCTCGCTCGCCTTCCCGAGGTACACATCCTCCATCGGCGGAATCCCGACGATGGTGGTGTGGTAGATCGGCTTCTTCCGCATCGTGATGCACGTGATGTGGAACACGGGGAAGTCGTCGGCCAGGGAGTAGAACCCGGTGTGGTCGCCGAAGGGTCCTTCGCGGCGCCGCTCACCCGGCTCGACGTAGCCTTCGAGCACGATGTTGGCCTGCGCGGGCACCTCCAGATCGACGGTGCGGGCCTTCACGAGCTCGATGCGGCGGCGGGCCAGGAAGCCTGCGAGCAGCAGCTCGTCGAGGCCCTCGGGCATCGGCGCGGTGGCCGCGTAGCACAACGCCGGCTCGGCGCCGAGGGCGACGGCCACCTCGAGCCGCTTGCCCTCGCGCTCCGCGATCCGGTAGTGCTGGGCCCCGCCCTTGTGCCGCTGCCAGTGCATGCCGGTCGTGCGGCCGTCGAACACCTGCATGCGGTACATGCCGATGTTGCGCATGCCGGTGCCAGGGTCCTTCGTGAAGACGAGCGGAAACGTGATGTAGCGCCCGCCGTCCTCGGGCCAGCAGCGCAGGATGGGCAGCTCGTCCAGCGAGCCGTCCAGCTTCACCACTTCCTGGCACGGGCCGTCCTTCACGGACTTCGGCAGCAGGTCGGTGAGCCGTCCGACCACGGGCAGCAGCTTCATCGCATCCAGCAGCCCGCTGGGCTTCGGCGGCGTCATCAGGCCGTCGATCTCGCGCGCGAGCTCATCGAGCGATGCGACGCCGAGCGCCAGGCACATCCGATCGAGCGACCCGAAGAGGTTCGCCGCCACGGGCATGTCGAAGCCTGTCGGCTGCTCGAACACGAGCCCCGGACCGCCCAGGGGCTCCTTGCTCGCCAGGTCGATGACCGCGGTCATCTCGAGGTCGGGGCTGACGGGCTCGGTCACCCGCGCGAGCCAGCCGCGCCGGTCGAGGTCGTCGACGAAGCTCTTCAGATCCGCGTGCATGCCGCCATCCGTTCCGTGATCTCCGCCGCCAGCGCCACGGCGCGCCGGCCGTCGGCTCCGCCCACGAGGGGCTGACGGCCGAACCGGACCGCGTCGACGAAGTCCTGCAGCTCGTTGCGCAGCGGCTCGCTGTCGGACACCTCGATGCGCCCGCCCTCGATCGCGGGCCGCCTGTCGGGATGGCGGACCAGCCGGTACACCTCGGCCTCGCGTGATCCGCAGTCGATCGAGATGTAGGCGTCGCGCTGGAAGAACCGGATCTTGCGCGTGCGGTCGCGGCTGATCCGGCTGGCCGTCACGTTGGCGACGCATCCCGAGGCGAACCGGATCCGGGCATTCGCGATGTCGGCCCGGTCGGTCAGCACGGGCACGCCCACCGCTTCGATGGACTCCACCTCGGACGGCACCATCGACAGCACGAGGTCGAGGTCGTGGATCATCAGGTCGAAGACGACATCGATATCGAGGCTGCGCTCGGGAAACGTGCCCAGGCGGTGCACTTCGACGAACCCCGGGTCGTTCACCGCGGGCCTCGCCGCCATCACCGCGGGATTGAAGCGCTCGGTGTGCCCGACCGCCAGGACGGCGCCGGACTTCGCCGCGGCGGCGATGATGGCGTCGGCCTCGGTGACGGAGCGCGCCAGCGGCTTCTCGACCAGCACGGGGATGCCCCGCTCGAGGAACAGGCAGGCGATCTCGGCGTGCGCCTCGGTCGGGGCGGCGATCGACACGAGGTCCACCTGGCCGATGATGTCGCGGGCGTCGGTGAACGCCCGGGCCCCGACGCCCGCCGCGATCTCACGCGCACGCGGTTCGTTTGTGTCCACGACGGCCGTCAGGCTGGCTCCGGCCACCGACGCCAGGATGCGCGCGTGGTGGCGGCCGAGATGGCCGACGCCCACGACTCCGGCTCTCAGGATCCGATCGCTCACGATCTGCCTCCGGGCTGCGCCTCCACGGGGCGCCCCACCATCGCGATGCCGGCCTCGTCGGCGGCCCGCAACACCTCGTCGCCGTCCAGCAGCAGCGCGCGGCCGGCATCCACCGAGAGCGCCGTGGCGCCGGCGTCGCGCATCGCGGCGATCGTCGCCACGCCCACGACGGGGACATCGAACCGCATGTCCTGGTTCGGCTTCGCCACCTTGACGATCCGGACGCCGGGACCCGCGAGGCGCCCGGCGCGTGCGATCACGGCGTCGGTGCCTTCCATCGCCTCGACGGCCACGACCGCCGCGCTCTTCACGGCGATGGTCTGGCCGATGTCGAGGCCCGCAATCGCGTCGGCCATGCGGTAGCCGAACGTGAAATCGCCCTGCTCGTCTTCGGTGGGCGCCCGCCGCGTGAGGACGCCCGGCTTGGCCAGGAGCGGCGTGAGGAACGCCGTCGAATCGACCAGCTCGATCCCGTGATCGCGCATCACGGCGGCCACGGCCGAGATGAGCGCGTCGGTGTTCCTCGACCGCAGCTTGAGCAGAACCGACAGGAAGAGCCGATCGGGCACGATGCCCGAGAAGATCTTGGCGTGTTTGACCTGGCCCGCCATGACGGCGTGGGTGACGCCGGCCGCCTGCATGATCTCGATGGCGCGCCCGAGATGGCCGAGCGACGCCCAGTGGATCGCGGCGCGGGGTTCCCGGGCCGCGGCCGCCTCGAGATCCGCCGAGGCTTCCTCCTGGACGGCAATCACCGTGACGTCGTGCCCGAGCCGGCGCGCCGCTTCGAGGACGAGAAACGGAAAGGTCCCGTTACCGGCAATCAGGCCGAGACGCATGCTCCGCCCCTCACTCGTCGGAGGTCGACTCCCCGGTGCGGCGGGTGGCGCGCTTGAGAATCACGCCGCGCTTGGCACTGCGGATGAAGGCGACCAGGTAGCGAACCTCCGGGCAGTCGATCGACACGTCCTGATCGATCCGTTCCAGCGCCTGTGTCGTGTTGAGCTTCGACACCAGCAGGTACCGGTACGCGGATTTCAGCTTCCTGACCGTGTCGGTCGTGAAGCCGCGCCGAACCAGGCCGATGCTGTTCACGCCGTAGATCATCGCGCGGTTGCCCACGGTCTTCGAGAACGGCAGCACGTCCTTCGTGCACGCCGAGAAGCCGCCGATGAAGGCGTACTTGCCGACGCGGCAGAACTGGTGGATGCCCGCGTACCCGCCCAGGGTGGCGAAATCGTCGACGTCCACGTGGCCGCCGAGCGTGGTGCCGTGCGAGAGAATCGTGTCGTTGCCCACCAGGCAGTCGTGCGCGACGTGCGAGTAGGCCATCAGGTAGTTGCGATGCCCGATGGTGGTCACGCTGCGCCCGGTCACCGTGCCGCGGTGAATCGTGACGAACTCGCGGAACACGTTGTCGTGGCCGATCACGAGGCGCGTGGGTTCGCCCTTGTACTTCAGGTCCTGCGGCGCCTGGCCGAACGACCCGAACGGATAGAGGGTGTTGTCGTCGCCGAATTCGGTGCGGCCGTCAATGACGCACGACGCCCCGATCCGGTTGTTGCGTCCGATCCGGACGTCCGGACCGATCGACACGTGAGGCCCGACGACCGAGCCCGGTCCGATCACGGCTCCCGGATGGACCGACGCCGACGGATGGATCATCACCGCCCCGTCGAGCACCGCCATGTGGAGACGGGCTTCCGTGACGACCTGGCCGGCGACCGTGGCCACGGCCAGCAGGCGCGCCACCGGTCCTCGGCGGCGCTGAATCTCGACGTCCAGCATGACCTGGTCACCCGGCGTCACCTGGCGGCGGAACTTCGTCTCGCTCACGCGGCGGAGCACGGTGCGCGCGTTGCGCACCTGCTCGCCGTCGTGCAGCAGGAGCAGCGTGGCCGCCTGGGTCAACGACTCGATCATGAGAACGCC
>JAPKZP010000474.1 GCA_026393735.1 Acidobacteriota bacterium | reverse complement strand
GCTTCTGGTGTACCCCGTCCTGGTGGCGACATGGCTGGTGCGCCCGCCGATGCTGCTCCAGGATCTCAGCCAGACCGTCGAGCGGGTGTCGGCATGGTTCCAGCCCCGCCGGGACGTGGTCCGGGCGCTCGGGATTACGAGCATGGTGCTGGGCGTGGCCCTCGGGATGTACACCGGCATCCTCCTGAGTTCGCTCGGCGCGCGCCCCTTGTGGAACAGCGGCGCACTGGGCATGCTGTTCCTGGCGTCCGGCGTGTCGGCTGCCGCCGCGTTCGCGCACCTTGTGACACCGAACCTCGATGAGCGTGCGCTGACGGTTCGCATCGACAACGTGGTCCTGGCTGCCGAACTCGGCATCCTGGCGCTCCTGCTGCTCGGGTTGCTGGCCGGCAGCGCCCCGCAGATCGAGGCCGCCCGGCTGTTTCTCGGCTGGCCCTACACCGCGCCGTTCTGGGTCTTTGTCGTCGGACTTGGAATCGTCATTCCGTTGATCATTCAGGTTCTCGCCGCGCGCCACCTTGTCCAGCACACGCCCATCGCGCCCATCATGGTGATGGCGGGCGGGCTGGCTCTGCGGTGGGTGATCGTGTCGGCCGGTCAGTTCAGCCACTGGGCGCACGGGGCGATGAGGATCCACTGAACAGGAGTCACATGACAGCTACAACCATCGAGCGGCGTCCACAGCCGTACATGAATCCTTATCTCGCAGGGATCGGGCTCGGCCTGGTGTTGCTGGCCTCGTTCGTCCTGGTGGGCCGTGGACTGGGCGCTTCGGGGGCGTTCAACTCGGTCATCGCCTGGGTCGTCAACGCCGTTGCGCCGGCCCACGCGCGCAGCAACGAATTCATCGCCGGCTATCTCGGTGATGGCACCGAGTCTCCTCTCAAGGCGTGGCTCGTATTCGAGGTGCTGGGCGCCTTCGCCGGCGCCATGTTCTCGGGCCTGCTCGCCGGCCGCGCGAAGGTCATGACCGAAAAGGGCCCTCGCGTGTCCGTGAGGACACGACTGGCGATGGCGTTTGCCGGCGGCATGCTGATGGCGTTCGGTGCGGCGCTGGCCAGGGGTTGCACGAGCGGCCAGGCCCTCACGGGAGGGGCCCTGTTGAACCTCGGCAGCTGGGCGTTCATGTTGATGGTCTTCGCCGGGGCGTATGCCGTGGCGTATTTCGTAAGGTGGCAATGGCGATGACGGCACCGTTCTTTCAGTACGGCATGTTTGGCGACGAGACCAGCCTGGTCGTCGCCTTCTTCATCGGCATCGGCTTCGGGTTCTTCCTGGAGCGGGCCGGCTTCGGCAGCGCGCGCAAGCTCGTGTCGCAGTTCTATCTGAACGATCTGGCCGTCTTCAAAGTCATGTTCACGGCCATTGTCACCGCCATGCTCGGCGTCACGTACCTGGGATGGATCGGCTGGCTGGACCTGTCCCTGGTCTACCTGGTCCCGACCTACCTGATGCCGCAGATGGTCGGCGGCCTTGTCCTGGGCGTGGGCTTCGTCGTCGGCGGATACTGCCCGGGCACGTCGGTCGCTGCCACGGCGACGGGCCGCATCGACGGGCTCGTGTACGGACTGGGCATCTTCGCCGGCATGTTCACGTTCGCCGAGCTGTTCCCCTGGCTGAAGGGGTTCTACCAGGCCGGCTCCGGCGAGGCGACAACGATTCCCGGCGCCTTCGGCATTCCCTACGGCATCGTCGTGTTCGCCGTCGTGCTGATGGCGGTCGGAGGATTCTACGGGGCCGGACTGCTGGAAAAGAAATTCGCTGCCGCGGCCGGAGAGTAGGCGATGCGCAACTGGATGTCGATGCTCACGCTGAATTCGAAACTGGCGCTTGGGGCCGTCGCGCTTGGTGCGATCGCGTTGTTCGCGACGCCGTATCCAGGCAGCACGGTCACGCTCGACGCGAAAGAGCTCGCGCTGACGGTCAGCAAGGACGCTGACCGTGTTGAAGCACCCGAACTGGCGGCATGGATAATCGAGGGCCGGGCGGACTACCGGCTGATCGACCTGCGCTCGCAAGGCGAGTTCGCACAGTATCGCATTCCGGGGGCTGTCAACGTCCCGATGGCCGGCTTGATCGACGCAGGACTGCGCCGGCCGGAGAAGCTCGTGCTGTACGCCGCCGACGCCGTCCGTGCGTCGCAGGCGTGGATGTTCCTGAGGGCGAAGGGCTACACGGGCGCCTACCTCCTCAAGGGTGGACTCGAGGCATGGAAAGACCAGGTAGTGTTTCCTGTTCTCGCCGACAACCCCACGGCTGCGGAGCGGACGCGTGACGAGAAGCGTCGCTCGATGAGCGCCTTTTTCGGCGGCCAGCCGCGCAGCGCATCGTCTGTCTCGGCTGGCGGAGCAGGGATGCCCGGACTGGTGACACCAGTGACCCCGGCCCTGCCGGCTGTCGCCGCGCCGCCATCGCCCATGGGCGGGGCTCCGGCACGGACGAAGAAGAAAGAAGGCTGCTAGCTTCGTCGCCCATCACGCCGTACGAGATCGACGTCATAGGGGGATCGCTGGCGTGAGGACGGCCACTCGATGAACGTCAGCCTGACGCATTGAGCAGAGGCGGAAACCCCGGCGTCGAACTCATTGAGACTCCCGTCCGTCAGTTACTGCCCGTGCGCGTGTCCATGATCGTGCGCGTGTCCATGCGGATGGCCCTGGCCGTGGTGTCCGCATGCCGCGTCCGGGCTCATGCTGCGGAGTTGACCGGCCTTCAATGCGGCCAGCGTCATCTCCACCGTCGGGTGCTGCGCCTGGTACACCTGGAGCCCGGCCGCCAGGAGCTTGTTCAATGCGCCCATGCCGATACCGCCTACGACGATGCCGTCGAGGTCCTCGCCCTGGATGGCCAGGAGCGGCTGGCACATGCCGTGCGCGTGATGCTGGTTGCGGTTTGGAAGCGCGCGACACACTCCATTCTCGGAGTCGACAATCATGAAGAACGGCGCCGAGCCGAAATGGGCACAAACCGAGCTCGCGAGCCCGTTGTCTGCGTCGACGGGAATACAGATGTTCATGTGGGTTCCTTGTCCCGGGGGCAGAGTTGTGTGCGTCGGAGGTCCGTCCGTAGTCGTGCGTCGTTGTCCGAATCGTGCATCCGGCAGCAGCGCCGAGGGCCCGCCTGCGCCTGCACGGGGCCGCCCTCGATTCTGAGGGCCTTCCCGTGCACGAGCGCATCGGCAACCTTGGTGTGTGCCGAGTCGATGATGCGCGAGAAGGTGGGCCGGGATACAAGCATCTGTTCTGCCGCGCGCTCCTGGTAGAGTCCCTCGAGATCGGCCAATCGCATGGCTTCGAACTCGTCGAGCGTCATCACCACTTCATCGAGTAATACCGTCGGGATGCCGGCCGGTTTGAAGACAGAGGAGACCGGCTGGCCGGCGATGCGACGGTCACAGAACGGGCGTGGCACCGAGCAGAACCTCCGACCTCATTATGAGCATATGTTCATAATTGTCAAGGCAGCAAGAACAGCCAGCGACACCGGGCTTGTCCTGTCGTTCCTTTGACAACAGCGCCGTCGGGCGTATGCTCATGCCACGTCCCCGCCGGCTAACCCAGCCCCAGCCACAGGAGTACGTATGGCGGACCCGC
>JAPKZP010000142.1 GCA_026393735.1 Acidobacteriota bacterium | reverse complement strand
GCCTCCGTAGCCCGGAGCCTTCCCTGGCATGGCGGCCCTGAGCGCCGCCGCAGGGAGCACAGTCGAAGACAGCCTCCGGGAGGCGTCTGGAAGAGCATGCTCGACAAGTTCAAGGATGAATGCGGCGTGTTCGGCGTCTACGGGAACGCCGAAGCGTCGAAGCTCGCGTATCTCGGGCTCTATGCCCTGCAGCACCGCGGCCAGGAAAGCGGCGGCATCGTCGCATCCGACGGCGGGACGCTGCGCGCGGCGCGCGGCATGGGCTACGTCGCCGACATCTTCGACGAACAGACGCTGGCCCCCCTGGTCGGTACGAGCGCGATCGGGCACGTGCGCTACTCCACAGCCGGCGAGAGCCGCCTGACGAACGCGCAGCCAATCCTGATCGACTGCGTGCACGGCCAGATCGCCGTCTGCCACAACGGCAATCTCGTCAACGAGCGCGAACTGAAGGACTGGCTCTCGTCACAAGGCGCGATCTTCCAGACCTCGAGCGACACGGAGGTCTTCCTCCACCTCTACGCCCGATCGCAGGCGGCGCACGCAGAGGACGCGCTCATCGAGGCGGCGTCGCAGGCGCAGGGTGCGTTTTCCCTGCTGTTCCTGCTGAAGGACCGCCTGGTGGCCGTTCGCGATCCCCACGGGTTCCGTCCCATGGCCCTCGGCCGGCTGGGCGATGCCTGGGTCGTGTGCTCGGAGACCTGCGCCCTGGATCTCATCGGCGCTACCTACGAGCGGGACGTTGAGCCTGGCGAGGTGCTCATCATCGGCCCCGACGGCCTCCGGTCCGTCCGGCCGTTCCCCCGCGCGGCGCTCTCGCACTGCATCTTCGAGCACGTGTACTTCGCGCGGCCCGACAGCCTCGTGTTCGGGGAGAGCGTGAACCAGGTCCGCACGAACCTCGGGCGGTATCTGGCCCGCGAATCCCGCGTGGCGGCCGACGTCGTCGTGCCCGTGCCCGACTCCGGCGTGTGCGCGGCGGTGGGGTACTCGGAGGGTTCGGGCATTCCCCTCCAGTTCGGCCTGATCCGCAATCACTACGTCGGGCGGACCTTCATCGAGCCGCAGCAGTCGATCCGGCACTTCGGCGTGAAGGTGAAGCTCAACCCGGTCCGCAGCATCCTGCAGGGCCGCCGCGTGGTGCTCATCGACGATTCCATCGTGCGCGGCACGACCAGCCGCAAGATCGTCAAGATGATCAAGGCGGCGGGCGCCAAGGAAGTGCACGTGCGCATCAGCTGCCCGCCGACCGTGTCGCCGTGTTTCTACGGCATCGACACGCCGCGCCGGAACGACCTGATCGCCGCGACGCACACGATCGACGAGGTGCGGAAGTACATCGATGCCGACAGCCTCCAGTACCTCAGCATGGAGGGCCTTCTCCAGTCGGTGAACTCGCACCGCGAGCGGTACTGCACGTCGTGCTACACCGGCCGCTACCCGGTGCCGTTCCCGCGCGACGAGGCGGCGTTCCTCCAGTTGCCGCTCGGACTCGACACGCGGACGCAGATTGACCGGTAGCGACAGGATCGGAGATTCGTCGTAGCCCGGCGCCTTCAGGCTCCGGGACCCGATGCCTGAAGCCACCGGGCTGCGTGAGGAACTGAAGCCGCCGCACTACGCGAAGCGGTGAGGCGTTGGGCTGGACCACCCATGGACTACAAGACCTCCGGCGTTGATATCGACGCGGGGAACGAAACCGTCCGGCGCATTAAGGGGCTCGCGAAGAGCACCTTCACGCCCGGCGTGCTGTCGGCCATCGGGTCGTTCGGCGGCCTGTTCAGGCTGGGCACCGACTACCGGGATCCGGTGCTCGTGTCGAGCGCCGACGGCGTCGGCACGAAACTGAAAGTCGCTTTTCTGACAGGGCGCCACACAACGGTCGGCCAGTGCCTCGTCAACCACTGCGTCAACGACATCCTCGTGCAGGGCGCCGTCCCGCTGTTCTTCCTCGACTATCTCGCCACGGGACGACTCTCGCCGGATGTGGCGGCGCAGGTCGTGGAAGGGGTGTCCATCGCGTGCCGCGAGAACGGGTGCGCGCTCATCGGCGGCGAAACCGCCGAGATGCCGGGATTCTACGCCGCCGGCGAGTACGACATGGCCGGCTTCATCGTCGGCGTCGTGGAGAAAGACCGGCTCATCACTGGAGAGCGCCTGAAGCCCGGCGACGCGCTGCTGGGGCTGCGTTCGACGGGCCTTCACACGAACGGCTATTCGCTCGCGCGCGCCATCGTGTTCGATCACCTCGGCCTCACCGTCGAGTCGCAGGTGCCGGAACTGGGCTGCACGATCGGTGAGGAACTGCTGCGCGTGCATCGGTCGTACCTGCCGGTCGTCCGCCCCCTGCTCGACGCGGGCCTCGTGAAAGGGCTGGCACACATTACCGGAGGCGGCATCACCGAGAACCTGCCGCGCATCCTGCCGCCCGGCACGGCCGCTCTCATCGATAAGGCTGCGTGGACGCCGAACGCCGTGTTCCGCTATCTCCAGCGCGTCGGGGGCGTTCCGGAGGACGACATGTTCCGGTCGTTCAACATGGGCATCGGCCTCATCATCGGCTGCGCGTCCGACGATGCGTCTCGCGTGACCGTCATGCTGCAGGCGGCCGGCGAAACACGCGTGCACGCGATCGGGCGCGTCGTCGAAGGTGAGCCGGGCGTCATCTACGGAGGCCTGTCGTGAATCGCGACATTGGCGTCCTGATTTCGGGCCGCGGGTCGAATCTCCAGGCCATCATCGACGCCACGCGCGCCGGTCGGCTCGACGCCCGGCTGGCCGTGGTGATCTCGAACCGCGCGGATGCCCACGGCCTCGAGCGTGCGCGCGCGGCCGGCATCGAGACGCTCGTGCGCGATCACAGGGCACACGCCAGCCGGGACGCATACGAGGCCGTGCTCGTTGACGACCTTCGCGCGCGCGACGTGCAACTGGTCTGCCTGGCCGGCTTCATGCGCCTGCTCGGCGCGACGTTCGTCAACGCATTCCCGAACCGCATCCTCAATATCCATCCCGCGCTGCTGCCCGCGTTCCCCGGCCTGCACGCCCAGCGCCAGGCCCTCGAGCACGGCGCGAAACTGTCGGGGGCCACCGTGCACTTCGTGGACACGAACCTCGACGCCGGGCCGATCGTGCTCCAGGCCGCCGTGCCCGTGCTCGACGACGACACGGAAGACACGCTTGCCGCACGCATCCTCGAACAGGAACACCGCATCTATCCCGAGGCCATCCAGCGCATCCTCAACGGCAACTGGACCATCACCGGCCGCCGCGTCGTGTTCAGGAGGCAGGCGTAGCGTGGTCGTCCGGCCGTGGCCCGGGGTCTTCAGACCCCGGTACCAGTTATAGTAAAGAGCCTGGAGCGACGATGACGATGGCCACAGATGTGTTCGGCGAACTGGCATGGCGGGGACTGGTCTACGAGTCCACCGAGGGCCTGCGCGAGGTGCTCGCGCGCGAGAAGGTGACGCTCTATATCGGCTTCGACCCCAGCGCCGCCAGCCTGCACGTGGGCTCACTCCTGCCGATGATGGCGCTGGCCCGGATGCAGCGCTTCGGCCACAGCCCTATCGCGATCGTCGGCGGGGGCACGGGCATGATTGGCGATCCGAGCGGCAAGACCGCCGAGCGCCAACTGCTGACCGTTGACCAGATCGACGCCAACCTCGCCGGCATCAGATCTCAGCTGGCCCGGGTGCTCGACTTCGACGCCGCTGCGAACCCCGCTCGGATCGTCAACAACGCAGACTGGCTGAGGAAGCTGAACCTTCTGGATTTCCTGCGCGACACGGGCAAGCACTTCACCGTGAACTACATGCTCGCAAAGGAGTCGGTGAAGCGCCGCCTCGACCAGGAGGACGGCATTTCCTACACCGAGTTCAGCTACCTGATGCTGCAGTCGTACGACTTCCTGATGCTGTACGACCAGTACAAGTGCACGCTGCAGATGGGTGGCAGCGATCAGTGGGGCAACATCACGGCGGGCTGCGACCTCGTCCGGAAGCTGCGGGCGGGCAAGGCCCACGGCCTCGTGATGCCGCTTGTGACGACGGCCGCGGGCGTGAAGTTCGGGAAGACCGAAGCCGGGGCGGTCTGGCTCGACCCGAACCTCACCTCACCCTTCCGTTTCTTCCAGTTCTGGCTCAACACCGACGATCGCGACGTCGTCACCTACCTGAAGTACTTCACGTTCCTCGTGCAGGACGAGATCCAGGCGCTCGAGGCCGAGGTGAGGACGGCGCCGGAGAAGCGGGTCGCCCAGCGGACGCTGGCGCGGGCCGTCACGGCGGTCGTGCACGGCCAGGACGCGGTCGATCGGGCGGAGCACGCCTCGGGCCTCCTCTTCGGCGAGCGCATTTCGGAACTCGACGTCGACGACATCATCGCGGTCTTCGACGATGTGCCGTCGACCGACATGCCGGCGGCACTGTTCGTCACCTCCGGCGTGGCCATCGCGGATTTGCTCGTGGCGACGAAGGTGGCCGCGTCGAAGGGCGAGGCGATGCGGCTCGTGAAGGGCGGGGGCGTGTACGTGAACAACCGGCGCGTCGCGGACGAACGCGCGCGCTTCACGGCCGCCGACGCCATCGCCGGACGCATCCTCGTCCTGCGTAAGGGCGCGCGGCAGTACCATCTGGTCCGGATCGAGCAGTAGAAAACCGCTCCGGGAGAGGTTTCTGGTGGAAAACCGCTCCGGGAGAGGTTTCGCTCCCGGCTGCCCGCGCGCGCCGTCGAGAACGATGATTTCCTGACCGATTGGGACTCAGGCTTTTCCGCCGGGCCCCTTGATCTCGAGTTCCGGGTCGACCCAGACCTCTCCGTTCCACAGCACGTCGTACTTGTACCATCCAGCCGGGACCTTCGGCACCTTCAAGGACCATCCTGTCGCGTTCCGTTTGATTCTGTTCGACGGAATGGTCGCCGGCTTTACGAACTTCAGCCTGCGCTGGCGGAACGTCACTGCGGAATCCGGACACTGCGGCCGGATGTTGGCCGGGCGGATCTCCACGCCGCCGGGCGCGCCCTGCACGTGCCACACGACGGTGTCTCCGTAGTGCACCTCCTGGCGTTCAGGCGTGACATGACAGCGGTAGACATCCCGCCTGGGTATTCTCTCGACGACGATCGTGACGGTGCGCTTGACTGGCGTGTAGGCCATGACTCATCCTCCATGAAACTGCGGGACCACGACGGCGCATGCGCGACGGCTTGTCTACGTGCCGGCGCGCAAGAGCACTTCGACCTCCGGAAGCTTGAGAATCGGCGCGAGATCCGCGTCCGTGCGTGCGTCGGACCGGCTGTAACCCTTCTCGACGGCGCGCCGTAGCCAGACCACCGCGTCCACCGCCCTGCCGGCCAGGCAGTGGACGACGGCCGCTTTGTAGAGCACGTAGATGTCGTCTGGTCCCAGCTCGACCGCCTCGCGCACGTGCTGCACGGCGGCGGATCCCTGGCCCAGCTTCGCGTCGTAGAGCGCGTGTCGTGCCAGCGCGTGCGCGTCCCGGGCGTTGACGCTCAACAACGCCTGGGTCAGGTCCCGCGCCTGCCGGTACTGATCCAGGGCTTTCGCGCGATCGCCGAGACGGAGGTACGCGTCGCCCAGGTTCCGGCGCTTGATGTCGTCCCGCGGGGCCAGCGCCACGGCCTTCTCGAGTGCCTGCGCCGCTTCCTGGACCCGGCCTTCGAGGAGCAGGAACGACCCCGTGTTCGACAGGATCGTCGCGTCCGCCTTCGGCGCCGCCCGGTACACGGCAAACGCCTTCTGGTGCTCACCGATCATCCAGTACGCGGCACCGAGGTTCGAGATGGCCCACACGTTGTCGGGCTGAATCTCGAGCACGCGGCTATACGATCGCACGGCCTCGGCAAAACGCCCCGCATAGTAGGCGGTGTTTCCCTGCGCCAGGTGATTGACGACGTTGGTCGGCCGCAGTTCGATGGCACGGAGCAGTTCGGCCGCCGCTTCCTCGTCGCGGCCTTCCTTCTCGAGGACGTTCGACAGGATGCGATGCGGCTCATCATCGTGAGGGCGCTGGGCGATCACGTCGCGCAGCGTCTTCTCAGCCGCATCGATGCGACCGGTAGCCTGGTACAGCTCGGCGACCGATGTACGGATTGTGGGGTTGTCGGGATCGAGCCGGAGCGCTTGCGCGATCGACGTCTCGGCCTTCCGCACCAGCGAGGCATCCTTGTTGTCTCGATACTGCGCCCAGCAGGCGGCCGACAGCCCGGCGTGCGCCGGCGCGCAACTCGCATCCCTCGCGATGGCCTGCGTGAACGCGGATGCCGCCTGAGCGGCGTTGCCCGGCATGTCCTCGCGATCGAGCAGGGCCCGGCCGGTCGAGTAGTCGGCGTACGCGTCGACGCGGCATGCCGGCACGCGCGTCAGCCGTTCGCGGTCGGCCGGCGT
>JAPKZP010000084.1 GCA_026393735.1 Acidobacteriota bacterium | reverse complement strand
CTCGCGGCGGAACCGGCGCCGGACCGGCCGTCGTACTCGTCGCTCCTGGTGGGCCCGTGAGCGCGCCCAACCCGTGGCTGGGGCGACCGCGCGCCCCGCGCCCGCCGTCGGCGCCGGACCCGGACGCGCGGCCCGGGATGTCGGCGAACTCGACGGTGGCCGGCACGCGCTTCCGCGGATTGAACATCCGCGTGAGGACATCGAGACGCGCATCGGGCACCCGGGCTACGCCCAGCGTCGCCTCCAGCTTGCCGTGCGCCGCGCGCGGCGAATCGTGGGACGCGGTCATCAACTGGAAGATCGTTGACTTGCCGGTCGACGGATAACCAATCAGGGCAGTGCGAAGCATCGATAGGTCCACTGATCTCCCGGTCGAGTCCGGGCTGAACGGGTGAAACCCTCATGCTAACACGCGACCTGACGGGGTGCAGTGCCCCGGACATGTCCCGGCAGGCGAAGAAAAAGCGCAAACGTGTCCCCGTAACTCCATGCAACGGCAGGATTTTGACGTTGACAAGGTACCCGCCCCCATCTAACATCCGGGTGGTCGCTGGTGGAGCAAAGTGGAGCAGACTGCCGTCCTCAGAGGGAATGCGCCGGCCCGCATCGATGACAAGGGCCGGCTCAAGGTTCCCAACGCGTTCAGGGCTCTCGTCGAGGCCCAGTACGGCCGTGACGTCTTCGTCACGAGCCTGAGCGGCGAGTCCGTCCGCATCTACCCGATGCCGGTCTGGATCGAGATCGAGCGCAAGCTGTCGCAGATTCCGTCTACCCATCCCTCACGCCTCCGCTTCTTCAGCCGCGTCAACTACTACGGGCAAGCGGGTGAACTCGACAACCAGGGCCGCGTGCTGGTTCACCCGCGACTGCGGGAAGCGGCAGGCATGGTGGGCGAGGTGGACGTGTTCGGCCAGTACGACCATCTCGAGGTGTGGAACCACGAGCGCTTCGTCAGCAAGCTCACGAGCGATCCGTTCACGGATGACGATGCCCGCGCGCTGGCCGAATTTGGAATCTGACGCACCTGGGTGCCGAGTCCATGCCCGTCCACGTGCCCGTCATGACCGCGGAGGTCCTGACAGCCCTGAACCCCGCGCGCGGCGGGTTCTACGTGGATTGCACGGTGGGACTGGGCGGGCACGCCCGGGCGCTCGCTGCGGCCGGCGCGACTCGGCTGCTCGGGATTGATCGCGATCGCACCGCGCTGGCGCGCGCGGCAGACGCGCTCTCCGACTACGGGGATCGCGTCGAACTGGTGCACGGCGACTACCGCGACGCGCCCCGCTTGCTGGACGAACGGGGCATCGACGCGGTCGACGGGATTTTGGCGGACCTGGGCGTGTCGTCGATGCAACTCGACACACCCGGCCGCGGGTTCAGCTTCCAGCGCGACGAGGCGCTCGACATGCGGATGGACACGAGCCAGGGGCCGACGGCGGCCGACCTGATCGGCCGCGTGGATGAGCGGGATCTGGCGGATGTCATCTACGCGTACGGCGAGGAACGTCGGTCGCGCGCGGTGGCGCGCGCCGTCGTGGCCGCGCGCCGGCTCGCGCCGATCGTGACGACGGGCCAGCTGGCGGCGATTGTCCGGCGCGTTGTCGGGCGCACCGGGCGGATCGATCCGGCGACCCGGACGTTCCAGGCGATCCGGGTCTGGGTGAACGAGGAACTCGCGGGCCTCGACGTGTTCCTCCGGGCCGCGTCGGCCCGGCTGGCGGTCGGTGCGCGGTTCGCGGTCCTGACGTTTCATTCGCTCGAGGACAGGCCCGTGAAGCACACGTTCCGGGCGCTGGTGCACGAGAGCGACCGGTTCCGGCTGGTGACGAAGAAGTCCGTCGTTCCCGGCGACGAGGAAACCCGCCTGAATCCGCGCGCGCGCAGCGCGCGGCTTCGGGCCATCGAGCGGGTGGGGTGACAACGATGGCACGGACGACAGGCGCGGCCGACGCCCTCGGATTTGCGGTCCCGAAAGACGTTCACAACAACCCCGTGCGCGAAGTCGACCGTGCGCGCAACCGGGAAATGTGGTGGTCGGCCCTGTTCGTGTCGGTGCTGGTGGGTGGACTGCTGCTCGCCGTCTGGCAGCACTACGAGTGGACGCAGCTGGGCTACGCGCTCGGGGCGCTGCAGCAGGAACGCGCCGCGGAGGAGACTGCGAATCGTCAGCTTCGGCTGGAACTGGAAACGCTGAGGGCGCCGCAGCGCATCGAGCTGCTGGCGACCACCCAGCTCCACCTCGTGGCGCCGACACAGACCGAGGCGGTGGTGATCGAGCGGGTTCGCCAAGCCGCACAGCCGGCCCGCACGCTGGTTGCGCAGCGGTAGGCGCGGCGGGCGGGAGTTGACGCGATGGCAGAGACACACGAACGCACGTGGCAGTCGACGGTGCGTAGCCGCGTGCTCGTCACTGCCGTCCTGTTCATCGTGTGGGCGGTCTGCATCGAAGCCACCCTGGTGTGGATCCAGGTCTACCGTCACGACTTCTACCAGGAGCGGGCCACCAACCAGGCCAACCGGACGACGACGCTCGAGCCGCGCCGCGGCGACATCGTCGATCGCCAGGGACGCACGCTCGCGCTGAGTGTCGACGCAGACTCCATCTGCGCGATTCCCCGCGACGTCGCCCGGCCGGACCAGGAAGTGGCGGCCGTGTGCGATGCGTTGGGCGATTGCACGCCGCAGGAACGCGAGACGTTCGTGCAGCGCCTGAGCCAGAAGAAGCGGGCCTTCGCGTACCTGCGGCGCCAGGTTCCGCTCGCGTCCTCGGCCCGCGTCACCGCGCTGAAGCTCGCCGGGATCTTCACCAAGCCGGAGCCCAAGCGCTACTACCCGAACCGCGAGCTGGCCGCGCACGTGCTGGGCTACCTCGGCGTCGACAACAAGGGGCTCGGCGGCATCGAACAGGCCTACAACTCGAAGATCAGCGGCACGCCGGGCACGATCCTCGTGGAGACCGACGCCCACCACCATGCGTTCAGCCGCGTCGAGCGGTCGCCCGTGCCGGGGGACACGCTCGAGTTGACGATCGACGCAAACCTGCAGCATGTCGCCGAGCGCGAGCTGCACGCCGGCGTCGTGGCGAACCGCGCGGCCGGCGGGTCGGTCATTGTCATGGACCCGCGCACGGGCGAGATCCTCGCCCTGGCCAACGAGCCGACGTTCAATCCGAACGCCATCCGGGAGTATTCGGAAGAAAGCCGGCGCAACCGGGGCGTGCAGGAGATCTACGAACCGGGGTCCACCTTCAAGGTCGTGACGGCGTCGGCCGCGATGGAAGAGCACCTCTACTCGCTGTCCGATCCGGTTGACGCGAGCGCCGGAGTGTGGCGCAGCGGCACCCGCATCGTGCGCGAGGCGAGCAACCACAACTACGGTGTGCTCAGCTTCATGGACGTCATCGTGAAGTCGAGCAATGTCGGCGCGATCAAGATCGGCCTCGGTCTCGGGGCCGAACGGCTGGGCCGGTATGTCCGCCGTTTCGGATTCGGCACCCGCGTCTTCGGGGACCTGCCGGGAGAGACACCCGGCATGCTCGCCGACCCGAGCACGTGGAGCACGAGCACCCTCGCGTCTGTTTCGATGGGCTACGAGATCGGCGTGACGCCGATGCAGATGGTCGCCGCGGTCTCGTCGGTGGCCAACGGCGGCGTGCTCCTGCAGCCGCGCATCGTCCGGGCGCTCCGCCACGGCGCGCTTCGCACCGATGTCGCGCCGGTGGAGCTGCGGCGCACGATCAACGCGGACACCGCCGCGACGCTCGTCGAGATCATGGAACAGGTTGTGGAGCGCGGCACGGGCCGTGCCGCGATGATCCCCGGGTACACCGTGGCCGGCAAGACGGGGACCGCGCGCAAGGTCATCAACGGGCGCTACTCGCAGAGCGACTACCACGCCTCGTTCGTCGGCTTCGTGCCGTCGCGGCAGCCGGCCATCGCGATGCTTGTCGTCATCGACTCGCCCCATGCCGGGAAGTTCTACGGGGGCGACGTCGCCGCGCCCGTGTTCAAGGCGATCGCGGCGGCCGCCATGCGCCATCTCGGAATCCCGCAGACACTGAACCCGATCCCGCCCGTCCTCGTGCGCGCGTCTGCGGCCGAGCCGACCGGCCCCGAATTCGTGCCCGCAGCCGGCATGGGGGGCAGCCCTCGCCTGAACGTGGTTACCGGCCCGCCGACCGTGCCGGACGTGCGCGGGCTGGCTGCGCGTGAAGCGGTTCGCCGCCTCGCGCTCCTCGGTCTCGTCGCCCGCCTGACGGGCGACGGCGTTGTCATCGACCAGGACCCCGCAGCCGGCACGCCGCTCGAGTCTGGCCGCGCCTGCCGCCTGTGGCTGGAGCGTATCGTCCTGTCGTCCCCTCCGTCGGCTCCGCAGCAATGACGCTGCGCGAGCTCCTCACCGTGCTCGACGGGAGCGGCCTCCGGGTAACCGAGGCTGCTGGTCCCGGTGTTGCGGCCGACGGTGACGTGCCGGTGGCGGCGCTCGCCTACGACTCGCGCACCCTCACGCCCGGCGCGCTCTTCATGGCCCTGCGCGGCGCGCAAGCCGATGGTGCCGCGTTTGCGGCCCAGGCGGCGGCCCGGGGCGCGATCGCCGCCGTGGGAGAGGGCGCCACGCCCGCCGAATTGCCGATTCCGTGGATCCGCGTCAGCGACGGCCGGCTCGCGATGGCCACGCTCGCCGCGCATTTCTACGGGCACCCGAGCCGGGCCATGCGCGTCGTGGGCATCACCGGTACGAACGGCAAGACGACAACGGCGTACCTGATCCGCGAGGTGTTCGAAGCCGCCGGCGAGTCGTGCGGGCTGATGGGAACCGTGCAGTACCGCATCGGCGCCGAGCTGCGCGAAGCCTCGCGCACCACGCCCGAGGCGGTGGATCTGCAGCAGATGTTCCGCGAGATGGCGGACGCCGGATGCGTCGCCTGCGCCATGGAAGTGTCATCGCACGCGCTCGCGCTGCGCCGCGCGGACGGGACGCGGTTTGCCGCGTGTGTCTTCACGAATCTCACGCGCGATCATCTCGACTTCCACCTCGACATGGACCAGTACTTCGCCGCGAAGCGCCGGTTGTTCGAGCTCCTGCCGGACGGCGCACCCGGCGTGGTGAACGTGGACGATCCGCGGGGTGCCACCCTGGCGTCGCAACTGCCGACCCGCGTGACCTACGCGGTGGATCGGCCGGCTGACGTGATGCCGGTGGCCATGCCGGCGTCGCTCGTCGGCCTGTCGTTCGACGTACGGACGCCGTCCGGCACGCTGCACATCGCATCTCGCCTCGCGGGACGCTTCAACGTCTACAACCTGCTGGCGGCAACGGCCACCGGCGTGGCTCTCGGGCTTCCGGCGGCGGCCATCGAGTCGGGCCTGGCAGGCGTTTCCGCCGTACCTGGCCGATTCCAGGTCGTGTCGTCATCCGCCGACGATCTCACCGTGATCGTCGACTACGCGCACACCGACGACGCGCTGAAGAACCTGCTCGAGGCCGTGCGGCCGATCGCGACGGCCCGGATGATCACGGTATTCGGCTGCGGCGGCGATCGCGACCGGACCAAGCGCCCGCTCATGGGAGCCGTCGCCGCGCGGTTGAGCGACGTGGTCGTCATCACGTCCGACAACCCCCGATCCGAGGACCCCGAGCGCATCATCGACGAAATCGAACGGGGCATCGCGCCTCCTCCGGAACGCCCGAGGCCTGGCGCGGGGCCGCCGGCCGCACCCCGGCCCGGGCGCGTGTGGTGGCGGATGGCCGATCGCCGGGCCGCCATCGAGCGGGCCGTGCAGGACGCGCACACCGGCGACGTCGTCGTCGTTGCGGGGAAGGGGCACGAGAAATACCAGGTCATCCGCGAACGGGTGCTGCCGTTCGACGACGTCGACGTGGCCTGCGAGGCGCTCGCGCGCCGCCGCACGGGGGGGCCGGCGTGAGCGCCGTGCCGATCGTCCTCACCGCGGCGCAGGTGGCGCTGGCCATGTCGGGCGCCCTCGTGTCTGGCGCGCCGACGACACCGGTGGACGGCGTGTCGATCGACTCGCGCACGCTCAACCGTGGGGACCTGTTCGTCGCCATTGTCGGCGAGCGCTTCGACGGGCATGCGTTCGCCAGGGCCGCCTGCGACGCGGGCGCCGGCGGGATCGTCGTCTCCAATCCCTCGTCACTGCCCCTGGGCTCTGCTGCCGGCGTGGCCGTCATCCAGGTGGACGATACGACCCTCGCGCTGCAGCGACTCGCCGGTTACATCCGGCGCGAGTCGGGCAGCCAGGTCGTCGCCATCACCGGCAGCGCAGGGAAGACCACGACCAAGGAGATGACCGCCGATCTGCTGACGACGCGGTTCCGGGTCTTCCGCACCCTCGGGAACTTCAACAACCACATCGGCCTGCCGCTGTCGCTGCTGGAACTGCGCCACCGGCCGGACATCGCCGTTGTGGAACTCGGCATGAATCACGCGGGCGAGATCCGCGCCCTCGTCAGGCTTGCGGCGCCGGACGTCCGCGTGTGGACGCTTGTCGCCGAAGTGCACTCGGCGTTCTTCCCGTCGATCGAGGCCATTGCCGACGCGAAGGCGGAGATCCTGGACGGCGCGACCGCGTCCTCGCTCGTTGTCGCGAATGCCGGGGATCCGCTGGTGATGGCGCGCGTCTCCTCGACGCCGGCCCGTGTGATGACGTTCGGCATCGACGTCGCCGCCGACGTGCGAGCCACCGACGTCGTCGATCGCGGCCTGGCCGGGACGCGGGCGACGCTCACGACGCCGCACGGCACGGCCGCGATGCGCATGCCGCTGCTGGGGCGCGGGCACCTGGCCAACGCGCTCGCCGCGGCTGCCGTCGCCACGCACTTCGGCGTGCCGCTCGCCGACATCGTCGAGACGATGGCCGCCTTCAAGCCCGCGCCGCGGCGGGGCGAGGTGTGGCGCCTGCACGGGATCACGATCGTCGACGACTCGTACAACTCGAACCCGCGCGCGCTCGAACGCACGCTGGAGGCGATCGCAGCCGAGCAGGACTGCGCGCGCCGCATCGCCGTGCTGGGCGAGATGCTGGAGCTTGGCTGGCAGTCGGAGGCGCTGCACGCGTTCTGCGGACGTGCGGCTGCCCGCGCCGGGCTTGCGAAGCTCATCACCGTCGGCGTGGCGCCGGCCGTGGCGATGGCCCGCGCGGCGGTCGAGTCGGGCATGCCAGCCTCGGCAGTGGCCCATGTCCCGACGAGCCAGGACGCCGCGGCCCTGCTCGCCGGCGCCCTGCGCAGCGGCGACCTGGTGCTCGTCAAGGGGTCGCGCGGCATCCGCACGGATGTCGTCGTGGACCGCGTGAAAGCGGAGCTGTCCCGGTGAGACGGAGAAAGGACGCGTCGGCGGCATGAGCGAGTTCACGGTTCGTCACCAGCGGGTGGTGGTGGTCGGAGGTGCCGGCAGCGGCATCGCTGCCGCGCGCCTGCTCGCGGACCGCGGCGCGCGCGTCACGCTGACCGACAAGCGGACCGCGATCGACGGCCAGCCGGCGCTCGAATCGCTCGGCGTCGCGCTGGTGCTCGGTGACCATCCGGCCGAACTGCTGAGCGGAGCAGACCTCGTGGTCGTGAGCCCGGGTGTGCCGTTCGACGAGCCGTCCGTGGCGGCTGCGCGCGCGGCGGGCGTGCCTGTGATTGGCGAGATCGAGCTCGCCTCGCGCTGGCTGCGCGGGCGCATCGTGGCGATCACGGGCACGAAAGGGAAGTCGACGACCAGCGCGCTGACCGGGCGCATGCTCGCCGAGGCCGGGATGCACGCGCCCGTGGGCGGAAACATCGGCACACCCCTCTCGGCGCACGTCGCGGACTCGCGGCCCGAGACGATCCACGTGGTCGAGGTCAGCAGCTTCCAGCTCGAGACCGCCGAGCGCTTCCATCCGTGGGTGGCCGCGCTGCTGAATCTCACGCCGGATCATCTCGACCGCCACGCGACCGTGGAGGAGTACGCAGCCGCCAAGTCGCGGATCTTCGCGCGGCAGACTCCGGACGACCGGGCGGTGGTGAATGCCGACGACGTCCGGACGATCGAGATGGCGAGCCGCGGCCGGGCGCCGCTCGTGCGTTTCGCCCGCGATGCGCACGTCGAAGCCGGCACGACGATCGCGGACGGCTGGATCGTCGAGCGCGGGCCGTCCGGGGATCTGCCGATCGTGCGCGTCCGCGACGTCCGCCTGATTGGTCCGCACCTGCTCGCCGACGTGCTGGCCGCCTCGGCCATCGCGCGGCTGGCAGGCGTCGAGCCGGCGGCCATCGCCCGTGCGGTCGCGTCGTTCACCGGGCTCGAGCACGCCATGGAGTGGGTCGACGAGATCGGCGGAGTGCGTTTCGTGAACGACTCGAAGGCCACCAACGTGGACGCGGCGCGCCAGGCCATCGAGACCTTCGGCGACGGCCTCGTCGTGATCATGGGTGGCCGCTACAAAGGGGGCGACCTGGCGGTGCTGCGAGGCCCGCTGGCGGCGCGGCGCGCGACGGTGGTGACGATCGGGGAGTCCGCGCCGCTCTTCCGCGAGGCGCTGGCCGGGGCCGTGGAGGTTTCGGCCGCGCGCTCGATGGCCGAGGCGGTGCAGAGAGGTTTCGAGGCGGCAGCGGAAGGCGCGAGCGTGCTGCTGGCGCCGGCGTGCGCCAGCTTCGACATGTTCGAGAACTACGCCGCGCGCGGACGGGCCTTCAAGGCCGAGGTGGCGCGGCTGCGGGGCGAGGGACAAGGGGAGCGCGAGACGGGCGTACAAACGGCGTGAGCCGTGAGCAGTCGTCAGTCGGCTCGACGCGGCATGGAGCTGGCTGCTGGGACCCCGCGCGGCCCCGCGCGGGGAGCTGGTGTCCGTGCCCTAGGACCGACTGATGACTGCTGACGGCTCACACCCGAGCGCGGTGCCCGGGTTCTTCGGTGCCTCCCGGAATGTCGGCTCGAGGCTGACGGGACTTTAGGGTGTGGTTGGCTCATGGCGCGAAAGCTCAAGTCTGACCGGCTGCTGTTTCTCACGACGGTGACCCTCGTGGCCGCCAGCATCGTGATGGTGTACAGCGCCTCGAACGTGATGGCGATGGAGCGCTACCGCCAGCCCAACCTGTTTCTGACGAAGCAGGCGCTTTTCGCCGTCCTCGGGCTCGCCGCGATGGCCATCTCCATGCGGATCGACTACCAGTTCTACCGCAACCCGCGGGTCATCTGGTCGCTCGTCGGCTTCACGCTGGTGGCCCTCGTCGCGGTCCTGGCGATCGGACCGAAGATCAACGGCACGCGCCGCTGGTTCGCCCTCGGCGGGATCGGCATCCAGCCGTCCGAGCTGGCGAAGCTGGCGATGATCGTGTTCTCCGCAGCGGTGCTCGAGCGACGGATGGACCGCATCGAGGACGTGAAGTACTCCCTCGGGCCTATTGCCATGACGCTCGTGGTGATGGTGGGGCTCATCCTGCTGCAGCCCGACTTCGGGAGCGCGATGGCGGTGCTCGCCATCGTGTTCAT
>JAPKZP010000407.1 GCA_026393735.1 Acidobacteriota bacterium | reverse complement strand
CCGGCGGCGGCCTCGGCAACGCGGTGTTGTTCTCGATTGCGAAGGCGCTTCGGGCCAACGGCAGCCGCGTCATCTACTTTGCGGGGTACAAGAAGGGTGAGGATCTCTTCAAACGCGAGGAGGTCGAGGCCGCGACGGACCAGGTCATCTGGACGACCGATTCCGGCGTCGCCATCGAGCCCTCACGGCCGCAGGACGCCCACTTCCGCGGCAACATCGTCCAGGCCATGGTCGCCTACGCGAAGGGCGAGCTCGGCACGGCGCTCGTTCCGCTGTCGACCGTCGACCGCATCATCGCCATCGGGTCCGACCGCATGATGGCAGCGGTCAAGGCCGCGCGCTTCACGGTGCTGGATTCGTTCCTCAAGGAAGATCACGTTGCCATTGCGAGCATCAATTCGCCGATGCAGTGCATGATGAAGGAAGTGTGCGCGCAGTGCCTGCAGCGGCACGTGGATCCGAAGACCGGCAAGGAAACCATCATCTTCACGTGCTTCAACCAGGATCAGCACATGGATCGGGTGGACTTCCCCAACCTCTCGGCACGGCTGCGTCAGAACACCGTCAAGGAGAAACTGGCCGGGCTGTGGCTCGACAAGCTGCTCACGGAGCACCCCCTGCCGCACATCTAGCGACAGCCGTGGGGCGCCCGCATGGCGGACGTCCCTACTTCACCTGGTCCACCTGCTTCTTCACCAGTTCCCTGCTCAACGCCGGGACGTCCGTCTTCACCAGCGCCGCGAGCTTCGCCAGCTGCTCCTCGAGCCGGCCAGAGAGTTCTTTGTACACTGCGTAGGACTGCTCCGTCGGCTTGCCGTCTCCGCTTTCCACCACGCCCTGCAGCGCCGCCAGCTTGTTGTTCAGCTTGATCGGGTAGTTGAGCGGGTCCTGGCTGCTCTGGTTGCGGTACTGGTAGATCTCCCCTTCCACGTTCGTCAGTTTCTCGACGAGCGCCTCGATCGTGAGCGCGACGAGCGACGAATTCCGGCCCTTCTCCTTCGCGCGCAGGGCCGCCGCGCGATCGGCCAACTGTTTCTTCACGTCCCTGATGCGGACGATCGCCTCGTTGGCCGACGTCACCTTGTCGCTGATCTGCTTCGCCAGCGTGAACTGCTCACGCAGGTCGCTGTCGGTGACCTCCGCCAGCGCCCCGTTGCGAGTGATGCGGAAGGACTGCGTCTTCGCCTCTGCCCCGACCGTGAGCCGAACCTCGTACGTTCCCGGCGGCGCCGCAGGCCCGCGCACGCTGCCGGCCCAGAAGATCATGCCCGGGAAGTCCTTCGCGCCCGCATAGCGCATGTCCCACAGGAACCGGTTCATCCCCGCCTTGACGGGCACCCGCGGCGGCTGCGGGCGGACGTCCTCCTCCGAGGGCGGGGCCTCAGGCTTGGCCCCTTCCTTCTCCGGCATGCCGACGTAGCTGTTCACGACCGCGCCCTGAGCGTCGACGATCTCGAGGCTGACCTTCTCGGGCGCCGACTTGAGGTAGTAGTCCACTGACACCCCGCGGCTGACCGATCGCATCGCGTCCGGCGGCGCGAACAGGTACACCGCCGCGCCGGCGATGTCGGGCGTGAACTGCCGCAGGAGAGCGGCGTTGTCAAGGATGTAGAACGACCGTCCGTGCGTGCCGATCACGAGGTCGTTCCCGGTGGACACGATGCCGTGCACGGGCGTCACCGGCAGGTCGAGTCTGAGTGACTGCCAGTTCGCGCCGTTGTCGAACGACACGTAGATGCCGTGCTCCGTGCCCAGGTACAGGAGGCCGGGCCGCTTGATGTCCTCGCGAATCGTCCGCGCGAAGTCGTCGGCCGGCAGCCCGCGAACGATCTTCGTCCAGGACTTCCCGAAGTCATTGGTCCGGTAGACGTACGGCGCGCGGTCGTTGCGCTGGTAGCGATTGGCCGCGACGAAGGCTGTCCCCGCCGTGTGCGGCGACGCTTCGATCAGGCTGATGCGAGCAAATTCCGGCAGGTCCTTGGGCGTCACGTTGTCCCAGAGCTTCCCGCCGTCCCGCGTCACCTGCACGAACCCGTCGTCCGAGCCCGCCCACAGCGTGTTGACGTCCTGATGCGATGGGGCGATGGTGAAGACGGTGGCGTACGTTTCGACCCCGGTCTGGTCGAGCGTAATCGGACCACCAGACGGTCCCATCGTCGTCGGATCGTGCCGCGTCAGATCGCCGCTAATGCGCTCCCAGTTCTGCCCGCCCGTCGTCGTGCGCCAGACGCGCTGCGACCCGACATACAGGACCTTGGGATCGACCGGCGAGAACACGATCGGGTACGTCCACTGGAAGCGTTCCGTGATGTCCCTGGCGGAATAGCCCATCGGATTGTCCGGCCAGACGTTGATGGCGCGCGTCGAGCCGGTCTTCCGGTCGTATCGCGTGAGGTGCCCCCCGTAGCTGCCGGCATAGAAGATGTCCGGGTTCTGCGGATCGGGTGCGATATAGCCGCTCTCGCCGCCACCCACGTCATACAGTTCGCCGCCGCTGCCGGCGCTCGACACGCACGCGGTGGAGTTGTCCTGCTGGGCGCCACAGACGTGATAGGGGACGTGCGTCGTCACGAACGCGCTGTAGAACTGCGCCGTCGGGAAGTCCTGGGCCGTCCAGGACTCACCGCCGTTCACCGACACGTTCGCGCCCCCGTCATTCCCATTGATCATCCGCTTCGAGTCGTTCGCCGCGATCCAGAGATCGTGATTGTCGCCGTGAGGCACGCGGATCGGTGTGTAGGTCTTGCCGCCGTCCGCGGACCGGTAGAAGCCCGTGTTGAGCACGTACGCCGTGTCCTTGGCCTGCGGGTCGGCATAGATGCGCGAATAGTAGAACGCGCGCTGACGCAAGCGTCGCTCGGCATTCACCGCTTTCCAGGTTCCACCAGCGTCGTCCGACACGAAGACGCCGCCCTTTTCGTTCTCGACGATGGCGTAGACGCGCTGGCCGTCGACGGGCGAGACCGCCACACCGAGCTTGCCCCATGTACCCTGCGGCAGTCCGGGATTGTGCGTCAGTTCCACCCACGTGCCGCCGCCGTCGGTGGACTTGAACAGGCCGCTCCCGGGACCGCCGCTCGAGAGGGAGTGCGGTGTCCGGAACGCTTCCCACAAGCCCGCGTAGAGAGTGTCCGGCGCGTTCGGGTCCATCGACAGATCGACCGCACCGGTCTTCTGATCGCGGAAGAGCACCCGCTCCCAGGTTATGCCGCCGTCCTTCGACCGGAACACCCCGCGTTCGGCGTTCGGCGCGTACGTCTTGCCGAGCGCCGCGACGTACACCACGTCCGGGTTCTTCGGGTGGATGCGGATGCGCGCAATCGCCTGCGTGTCGGCGAGGCCCACGTGCGCCCACGTCTTGCCGCCGTCGCTCGACTTGTACACGCCGTCGCCCTGGATGACGTTGCCGCGCAGCTCCGTCTCGCCCATGCCCACGTAGACCACGTCCGGGTTCGACTCCGACACGGCAACAGCCCCCACCGACGACGTCTTCAGGAACGTGTCGGTGACCGGCTTCCAGGTCGTCCCGCCGTCGCTCGTCTTCCAGAGGCCGCCGCCTGTCGCCCCGAAGTAGTACTCGAGCGGCCGCGCCGTGCTGCCGGCGACGGCCGTCGAACGCCCCCCGCGATTGGGCCCGACGCTGCGCCACCGAAGCCCGCCGAACATGGAGTCGGGGTACGCCGCCCCTCCTGCGGGCGCCTGGGCCCGCGGGCCATCAGCCGGCCAGGCCAGCGTTGTCAGCGCCGCAACCGCGACCACGATCGCGCGGCGAAGCCACTCTCGTCGCATATGCACTGCTCCTCGGGAACTGTTGCCGCCGAATGCGGCAGTATACCTCGCGCCGGACGGGTGGGTCTTGCCCGCATCGGCCCGACTGTGCCAACGTAGATGCACGCGCTTCCCCGACGGCATTCACCGAGATCTATGGCGGACAATCCTCTCCGGCTGAAGAGCATTCACCACGTCGAGTTGTGGGTGGGCAACGCGAAACAGGCGGCCTACTACTACCGGCACGCGTTCGGGTTCTCGCAGTTCGCTTACGCGGGACTCGAGACCGGGCGTCGCGACGCGACGTCGTATGCCCTTCAGCAGGGCAAGGCGCGCCTCGTCCTCACGACACCGATGGCCCCCGACGATCCGATCAACGACCACATCCGCCTCCACGGCGACGGTGTCCGCGACATCGCCTTCCACGTCGACGATGCCGATGCGGCGTTCCGGGAGGCGGTCGCACGAGGCGCGCAGCCGGTCAGCGAACCGGTCGATCGGACCGACGGGAGCGGGTCAATCCGCCATGCCGCAATTGCGACCTACGGGCACACGATTCACTCCTTCATCTCGTACCGGGACTACGCGGGCCCGTTTCTGCCCGGCTACGTCGGAAAGGACGCCCCGGGACGCGAGGCAGGCCTGCTGCGCATCGACCACATGGTCGGCAACGTGGAGCTGGGCCGGATGAACTCCTGGGCCGACTGGTACAGCCGGGTGCTGGGGTTCTCGCGCTACATCAGCTTCGACGACAAGGACATCTCGACGGAATACAGCGCCTTGATGTCGATCGTGATGTCCGACGACTCCTTCGCCATCAAGTTCCCGATCAACGAACCCGCTGCTGGCAAGAAGAAGAGCCAGATCGAGGAGTATCTCGACTTTTACCGCGGTCCTGGCGTTCAGCACATCGCCCTGCTGACGACCGATATCGTCGCCACGGTGCGGACGCTCCGGGCCAACGGCGTCGAGTTCCTGCGTGTGCCCGACAGTTACTACGATGTGCTGGGAGCCAGAGTCGGCGCGATCGACGAGGCGTTCGAGGTCGTCCGCGACCTGGGCCTGCTGGTGGACCGCGACGAGGAAGGCTATCTGCTGCAGCTCTTCACGAAGCCCGTCGAAGATCGGCCGACCCTGTTCTTCGAGATCATTCAACGGAAAGGCAGCCGCGGATTCGGCAAGGGCAACTTCCGCGCGCTGTTCGAATCCATCGAGCGGGAACAGGCTCTCCGAGGCAATCTCTAGGACCGCATGCCGATCTACCACACGCTCGGTCGCATTCCGCGCAAGCGGCACATTGTCTTCCGCCAGGCCAGCGGCGCGTTGTATACCGAGGAACTCATCGGCAACATGGGGTTCACCGGCCCGGCCTCCCTGGTCTACCACGTGCACCAGCCGACACAGGTACGCGCCATCGAGCTTCTGAAGGAGCTGTCCTGGGAGGCCGATGCGGAGCCGACGTTCAGGAACCGCCACTTCCGTACGGCGCGCCTGGCGGCATCCGTCAGTGTCACCGTGGACCGCATCCCCTTGCTCTTCAACGCCGACGTGGCGCTGTCCTTCGTGCAGACCGAGCGCGACGACGACTGGTTCTACCGGAACGCGCAGGGCGATGAGATCGTGTACGTGAGCGACGGCGGCGGGGTGCTCGAGTCGCCTCTGGGCGAACTCGCGTTCAGCAAGGGCGACTACCTCGTGGTGCCTCGCGGCATCGTCCACCGGTACCGGTTCCTGGAGCGGCCGGCGCGGTGTCTCGTCATCGAGAGCGCCGGGTATGTCAGGACACCGCATCGATACCGCAACGACCACGGCCAACTCACCGAGAACGCGCCCTATTCGGAGCGCGACATCCGCCGTCCGGACGGCCTGCGCACGATCGACGAGCGCGGAGACTTTCCGATCGTGGTCAAGAAGGACAATCGGCTCACGCGGGTGGTGGTGGACCACCATCCGTTCGACGTGGTCGGATGGGACGGCTACTACTATCCCTGGGCGTTCAACATCAACGACTTCGAGCCGCGGGTCGGGCGCGTGCACCTGCCGCCGCCGATTCACCAGACGTTCGAGGGCGACGGCTTCGTGGTCTGCTCGTTCTGCCCGCGCCCGTTCGACTTCCACCCCGAGGCCGTCCCGGTGCCCTACGTGCACTCGAATGTGATGTCCGACGAGGTGCTCTATTACGCGAGT
>JAPKZP010000193.1 GCA_026393735.1 Acidobacteriota bacterium | reverse complement strand
GCGCCTTCAGCAGGTCATCGTTGAGGTTCGTCAGCCTGCGCGGCGGCGCGCCCGGGTCCTGCACGTACAGTTCCGCGGGAGATCCCGGTGTCGTCAGGGCGTACGCGAGCGCGCCTGACTTCGCGAGCGACCACGCCCCGACGGATCCGCGCTGCCCTGGCGGAGGCACGATCACCTCGGGCACCCCGCCGGCGGCGGCTGCGCGATAGAGGCGCACGTCGCCGCGCTCCTGCACGGTGAAGTAGATCCACTTGCCGTCGCCGGACCAGCGGGGCGCACCCTGGCGGTTGTCGATGCCCGCCCCCAGCTCCCGGCGGCCCGTGCCGTCCGCCTTCATGACCCACACGTGCGTGTCTTCCATCGTCGTCTCCGACGAGGTCAGCGGGCGCTTCGTGGCGAGGAAGGCGATGCCCGCGCCGTCGGGCGACCACGCCGGCAGGTACTCCGCGCTCTTCGTGTTCGACAGGCGGCGCACGTCGCCGCGGGCGATGCCGACCGCGAAGATGTCGTAGTTGAACACGCGGTCTGGATCGGCCTCGCGGTTCGAGACGAACAGGATCTCGTCGCCCTTCGGCGACCAGGCGAGCGAGTGGTTGTAGTAGGTGTCCTGGGTCAGCGGCCGCGGTTCCCGGCTGACCAGGTCGACCATGAAGATCTGCAGCCTCCGGTTGTCGTTGAAGCGCGACATGGCGTCCGCGGCGCTGGGCTTGTAGAGGTACCGCGTGATGACCATCGGATCGCTGTTCGCTTCGGGGCCTTCCGGGCCAGGCGTGCCCGTCACATAGGCGATGCGCGAACTGCCGGACGACCAGGCCAGGATCTCACCGGTGTCCGGCAGCGGGTGATTGGTGCCGACGACACGCGTCAGGAACAGCGGAGGGGTATCGTCCATCCGCTGCACGCCGAGGCCGGACTCATCGTCTATCCGCCCCGTGAAGGCGAGCGACTGGCTGTCGGGAGCCCAGCGGGGGTTCGTGCCGGCATCGCGATCGCCGCCGAGCCGCGCTGATGTCCCTGCCGCCACGTCCCAGATCCAGATCTGAGTCGTCGATCGGCCCAGTCGATCGCTGGCGTGCACCGTGTAGGCGATACGTTTTCCGTCAGGGGCGAACTGGACATCGCCGACGCGCTTCACCTTCAGCACGTCGGCGCCGGTCCAGGGCTGGACGCCACCTTGCGCCATCACCGCTACGCCCAGGGCGAGCCCCCACGCCAGCATGGCGGCCGGGGGTCGCATGCGCGCCGTGATCACTTCGTCCCTTTCTTCGCGCGATCCGCGCGAGCCTGCGCCACCATCGCCTTGACCTCTTTCATCAGCGTCGGCACGTGGTACGGGATGCCGTCCTTGATCGTCCACTCGATGCCGCCGCCGCGGGCGACCTTCAGGCTCGGATCGCCGGGCGTCAGCGAGTCGTAGTTCGAGACCGGCACGCCGTTCCGCAGGGCGACGTCCGTGCCATAGGGATTGAGGACGTGCAGGTTCTCGAGGGGATTGCCGTTGACGACAATGAGGTCGGCCACGTAGCCGACGCGTACGCGGCCGAGGCGGTCGTCGAGGCCCAGCAGCCGGGCCCCGTTCACGGTGGCGTTCCGGATGACCTCGAGCGGATGGAACCCGGCCTCCTCCATGAGTTCGAGTTCGTAGAGCAGGCCGAAGCCGTAGAGCGAGTAGATGAACCCCGCGTCGTCGCCGGTCGCGACGAGGCCGCCTTTCAGATCGAAATCCCGCAGCGCCTGCATCCAGACCTGGTAGTCCTGCTTCCAACGGACTTCCTGCGTGTTGGTCCAGCCGAGGAAGTAGGAGCCGTGGTTCTGCATGTCCGGCTTCCAGTAGTCCTCCATCGTCGGGTGGAGGTATTCCTTGTACCAGGGCAGATTCTGGGCCCTCAGCAGGTCACGGCTCGCCGAGTAGATGGACAGCGTGGGCACCCACGCGACGTGGTTGCGCACCATCAGGTCGAGGACGTCCGAGAGCTTCTTCCGGTTGAGGTTGTGCTGCAGGTAGAGCTCGCCGG
>JAPKZP010000522.1 GCA_026393735.1 Acidobacteriota bacterium | reverse complement strand
GTGTGCTCTTCCGATCTGTCGAACTCCGGGTCCATCGGGTCCGACGGAACAATCTCGAGCTCGGCCGTCAGGTCCGCGTCCGCCACAGACGGGCCCGTCTCAGCCTCGATCGGATCGGGACCGCGTTCCAGCGAACGACCGGCCGCCGGTCGGTCGGACGAAACCTCCGTCGAAACCGGATCGCCCGGGAGGTCCAGCGGGAGCAACTGGTCGCTCGGGCCCGCCTCGCCCAGCATCCCCGGGAGATCGAAGCCGAGCACGTCGGCCATATCCTCGACCTTCGGGAGGTCGGTCAGGTCGTTGAGGCCGAAGCGCATCAGGAACTCGCGCGTGGTCGCGTAAAGGAACGGCCGGCCGACGACGGCCTTGCGGCCGGCGATCTTCACGAGCTTGCGCTCGAGGAGTGTCGCGAGCACGCCCGAGGTGTTGACGCCGCGGATGTCCGTGATCTCGACTGACGTGACGGGCTGCCGGTAGGCAATCACCGCGAGCGTCTCAAGCGCCGGCACCGACAGCTTGGTCGACTTCCGCTCGTGGAACAGGCGCCGCACCCACTCGTGCAGGTCGGTGCGCGTCGTGATCTGCACCCCGCCTGCGATTTCCACCAGTTGCAGCCCGCGCGGATGGGCGTAGTCCGCCTTCAGGGCGTCCAGCGCCCGCTCGACGTCCTCGCGCGGTTCGCTGTCGAGCACCTTGATGATGGCCTTCGGCGTCAGCGGCTCGGGGGACGCGAAGATCAGCGCCTCGATGATGGCCTTGAGTTCGGCCGAGACCGGCGCCCCGGCCAACTCGTCCGCCGGGCCCGGCTCCTCGGCGAGGTGCATCGCGAGCCCCGGCACCTCCGACATCGGCACGGGTTCGTTCCCCGCCGGCGTCTGCGCCGGCGCAGCGCCGGGCTCGATCGCGTCCGGCCCGATGACCGGCGCAAGAGCGGCTGCCTCGCCGCCGCCCGCGAACGGCTCGGCCTTGGTCCTGGTCTTCCGGGCGGGCGCCCGCTTCGTGCTCTCCCGTTTCGCCATGCTCACGTTCCGTCGAATCCCTGGTCCCTGGTGGCCGGCGCGGCCCGCTTGTACACCCGGATCGCGCCGAACATCCCCGCCTGGAAGACCCGCACGACCTTCATGCGGATCATCTCGAGCAGCGCGAGGAACGTCACGATCAGGTCCTGGCGGGACTGCGCGTCCGCGAACAGCTCCTCGAAGCCGCATGCCTCCGTCTCGGACAGGCGCGCCAGGAGTTGCGCGATGCGCTCCTCGATCGAGATCTGCGCCCCTGGAATCGGCACCCGGGGCCGCTGCTTGGCGCGGTCGAGCACCGACTTGAAGGCGGCCATGAGGCTGAAAAGATCGACCTCGACCTCCGTCTCGTACTCTTCGCCGGCGATGACCGCCACGCGCTCGTCAGGCCGCTGCCACTGGGCGCTGCGCAGCGTCTCGCGCTCGTGCAGCAGGTTGGCCGCGGCCTTGTACTTCTGGTATTCCAGCAGGCGGCTGACCAGCACCTCGCGCGGATCGATCTCGTCGTCGTCCTGCAGCGGGTCGGGCCGGGGCAGCAGCATCCGCGATTTGATGTGAATGAGCGTCGCGGCCATGACGATGAAGTCGCCCGCGACATCCAGGTTCAGCTCCTCCATGAGCGCGATGTACTCGACGTACTGCGCCGTGATGAGCGCGATCGGGATGTCGTAGATGTTCACCTCGTTCTTCTTGATGAGGTGAATCAGCAGGTCGAGGGGTCCCGTGAAGGTCTCCAGCGACACGCTGTACGCGTCGGGCGACGACTCGAATCCGGGTTCTGCGGGCTGTGGCTGCATCAGGAGTACGAGAGCTTCATCGACTCGCGCACGCGGGCCATGGTGTCCCTGGCGACCGCGCGCGCGCGGCGCGACCCGGCCTCGATGATGTCGCGCAGGCGCGACGGCTTCGCAAGCAGGTCCGCGCGGCGCTCGCGCATCGGCTCCAGCGTGAGCTCGAGCGCGGCGATGAGCTTGCGCTTGACCTCCACGTCGCCGACCTTGCCGGTGCGGTAACGGGCCTTCAGGTCCTCGACCTCGTCTTTGTCCGGATTGAAGGCGTCGTGGTACGTGAATACCGGGTTGCCCTCGACGTTGCCGGGAATGTCGGCCCGGATCCGCGCGGGATCCGTGTACATCGACATCACCTTCTTCCGGACGGTTTCGGCATCGTCCGCCAGGTCGATGGCGTTGCCGTAGCTCTTGCTCATCTTCCGGTTGTCGAGCCCGGGGAGGCGCGGAAACCGTGTCAGGAGCGGTTGCGGCTCGACGAACGTCTCGCCGTAGAACGTGTGGAACCGGCGCACGACTTCGCGCGACAGCTCGAGGTGGGGCACCTGGTCCTCCCCCACCGGCACGTACTGGGCGTTGTAGATGATGACGTCGGCCGTCTGCAGCAGCGGGTAGCCGAGAAAGCCGTAGGTCGACAGATCCTTCTCGCTCAGCTGTGCCTGCTGTTCCTTGTAGGGCGGCACGCGCTCGAGCCACGGCACCGGGATGATCATCGAGAGGAGCAGGTGCAGTTCGGCGTGCTCCGGCACGAGAGACTGGACGAAGATGGTGCTCTTCTCGGGGTCCAGGCCCGCCGCGATCCAGTCCGCGACATTCGAATAGCCGTAGCTGGCGATGTCGTCGGTGCCGGCGTACTCGCTCGTCAGCGCATGCCAGTCGGCGACGAAGTAGAAGCAGTCGTACTGATCCTGCAACGGCACCCAGTTCCGGAGGGCGCCTACCAGGTGGCCGAGATGCAGGCGGCCGGTCGGCCGCATGCCTGATACGACACGTGCATTCACAGGCGTCACAAGTCCTTCCAGGGTAGAACGATTAGGCTAGCACGATTCTCTCGCGAAGTGCGACAGCACGGCGTCCGCGGCGCGCGCGCCGACGACGGCCGTGAGCGCCTCGCGGCTGGCGCGGCGTACGCCGGCCACGCTGCCGAAAGTCTGCAGCAGCGCCCGGCGGCGGGCGGCGCCGATCCCGGGGATCGCATCGAGTTCCGACCGGAGATCGCGCTGGCGCCGGGCGCTGCGCTGAAACGTCACGGCAAACCGGTGGGCCTCGTCGCGGACGCGCTGGAGCAGCAGCAGCGATGGGTGGTCGGCCGGGAGGACGAGCGGGTCGGACGCGTCCCGCGTCACGATGAGTTCTTCCTTCTTGGCGAGGCCGATCGCCACGAGGTTGGCGAGGCCAAGGGCGCGCAGCGCGTCGTAGGCGGCCGATACCTGGCCCTTGCCGCCGTCGATCAGGATCAGGTCCGGGTACGGCCCGCCGAGCGCGAGCAGGCGCTGATAGCGCCGCATCACCACTTCCCGCATGGCGGCGAAATCGTCGAGCAGGCGGCCGGGGATCTGCGGCCGCACCCGGGGTTTCGGGGGCCCGTCCATGGCTGGCGCGGGTGTGCCGCGGATGCGGAACTTCTTGTACTCGCTCCGCCGCATCCGGCCATCCTCGCAGACCACGAGCGACGCCACCGTGTCGCTCCCCTGCAGCGTCGAGATGTCCATGCACTCGATGCGGCGCGGGAACGACGGCAGGCCCAGCACCTGGCGCAGCACGTCGAGCGCATCGTAGTTGGCGATCGTGCCGCCCCCGTACCGCGACTGGTACGCGATGGCCGCGTTGCGCGTCGCCAACTCGAGTAGGCCCCGCCGCTCCGCGGTCCGGGGCACGAGGACGTCGACGCGGCGGCCGGCCTTCTCCGACAGCCACGCCTCCAGGATGCCGGCGTCCTCGATGGCCGCAGGCACGTGGATCTCGGGCGGGATGTCCCGGGCCTCGTAGAAGTGCGGGATCGCAGCCTGGAGCAGGTCTTCCGCCGACTCCGTTTCCCCGCGCTCGCTGTCGGCCACGAGTTCCGCCCGCTCGATGACGCGCCCGCCGCGCATCTGGAAGACCTGGATGACGCTGCCGGACGGGCCGGTCTTGACGCCGAACGCGTCGCGGTCGCCGAGCCGGGTCGTCGTCATCTTCTGCTGGCGGTCGCGCAGGGTCTGCAGGATGCGGACCCCGTCGCGCAGGTGCGCCGCCTGTTCGTACCGCTCCTGCTCGGCGGCGGCGCGCATCTCCTCGTCGAGGCGCGCGATGAGTTCGGCGCTCTTGCCGTCGAGCAGCAGGCGCGTGCGTTCGACCGAACCGTGATACGCCTCCGCGGAGCAGATGCTGGCGACACACGGCGCCACGAACCGGCCGATGTCGTACTCCAGGCAGGGCCGGTCGCGCCTGCCGGTGATCTCCTCGTTGCACGACCGAAGCCCGAACACCCGGTGCGCCAGCTCCATCGTCCGCCGCGCCAGGCTCGCGGGCATGAACGGCCCGGCGTAGACGTTGCCGTCGCGCTCCACGCGCCGCGCCACCAGGATCCGCGGGAACGCTTCGTTCGTCGTGAGTTGCAGGTAGGGGTAGTGCTTGTCGTCGCGCAGCCGGATGTTGTAGCGCGGCATCCGCTGCTTGATGAGGTTGTTCTCGAGCGCCAAGGCTTCGACGACGGAATCGGTGACGACCGTCTCGAGGCGCTCTGCCTCGGTCAGCAGCGCGTCCATGCGGGGCGACACGCCCCAGGCTCCCAGGTAGCTGCGCACGCGGTCGCGCAGCGAGGCCGCCTTGCCCACGTACAGCG
>JAPKZP010000159.1 GCA_026393735.1 Acidobacteriota bacterium | reverse complement strand
GTTGATGCCGCCCTGCGCCGCGATGCTGTGCGCCCGGCGCGGGCTGTCCTGGATGCAGAAGCTCAGCACGTTGTAGCCGGCCTCGCCCAGCGTGGCCGCGGCCGCGCCTCCCGCCAGCCCGGTGCCGACGATGATGACGGTGAACTTGCGGCGGTTCGCCGGATTCACCAGTTTGGCTTCGAATCGGTACTTGTCCCACTTGTCGGGCATCTGGCCCGACGGGATGCGTGCGTCGATCTGACGAGTACCGGCCGGGGCAATACGTGGCGCGCCGCTCATGATCGGCCCCCGAAGAAATGCAGCCAGATGGGGATGGAGAAGAAGCCCGCGCCGAGCAGGATCGCCAGGATCTTTCCGGCCTTCAGTACCTTCGGCGTCAGCTTCGGATGATCGATCCCGAGCGACTCGAACGCGCTCGAGAAGGCGTGCCACAGGTGGAACCCGACGGCGACCATGCACACGGAGTAGAAGCCGACCCACAGCGGGCGACGGAACGTCTCGATCACGAGCCGGTACAGGTCGCGGCCGGGCTCGCCGTGGACGAGCGTCGTGTACCACGCGCCGTACTTCATCGTCCCGATGTGCACGATGAGGAAGACGAGCGTGGTCGAGCCCGTCCAGATCATCGTCGACGAGGCCAGCGACTTGCGGCTCGCTCCGCCCGCCGCCGCCTTGCGCTGGTAGGCGATGGGCCGGGACGACCGGTCCGAGAACCACATCAGGCTGGCTTCGAGCACGTGCAGCAGGGCGATGGCGGCCAGCCCGATCTCGGCCGGGATGACCAGCGGATTCGAAATGAGCGCATGCGAATACGCGTTGAACTTGTCAGGGCCGAAGTAGAGCAGCAGGTTCCCGATCAGGTGGACACACAGGAACCCCACGAGACTCAACCCTGTCAGCGCGATGAGAATCTTGGATGCGACCGTGGAAAACGGTGACAGCCGGCGCGGTGCCATGGCAATCTCCAGCCCGGGTACGTACACGCCCGAGCGCAAGGTTGGGGGGACTCTCAGTATGACGGCGGTGAGTCCTGTCAGCGATTGTATGTGCCGCACGCGATCCGTGCAACCCGCCCATCCAGCACCCGCCCATCCGCCGCCGGACCCTGCGGAGAGCGGTTGACCGTATCGAGAAGGACCAGTAGCATCCTCTGGACAGTCGTGTTCTCCTGCGCGCAGGCGAAGTGGACGACGGGCCCCTTCGCTTTACGGCGCGTATCCATACCAGGGCCCGTCACAGCTGACATCCCGTGAAAATCCACGAATACCAGGGGAAGGCGATTCTCGCCAGGTACGGCGTGCCGGTCCCGCGCGGCGACGTGGCATTCAACGCCGACGAGGCCGTGGCCATCGCGCAGCGCCTCGGGCTTCCGGTCGTCGTCAAGGCCCAGATCCACGCCGGCGGGCGCGGCAAGGGCGGCGGCGTCAAGGTGGCGAAGACGATGGAAGACGTCGAGCGCCTGACGAACAGCATCATCGGCATGAACCTCGTGACCCATCAGACGGGGCCCGAGGGCAAGCTCGTACAGCGCGTCCTCATCGAGCAGGGGCTCACCATCGCGCGCGAGCTGTACCTCGGCCTGGTGCTCGATCGCGCAGCGCAGCGACCCGTGGTCATGGCCAGCCCGGCCGGCGGGATGGAAATCGAGAAGGTAGCGGCTGAGACACCCGAACTCATTTTCAAGGAATACATCCACCCGACGGCAGGACTCGAGGCGTATCAGGCGCGCAATCTCGCGTTCGCCCTGGGCCTCGAGGGGCAGCAGGTCGGCCAGTTCGTGAAGCTGCTCGGTTCCATCTACGACGCGTTCAAGGCCACGGATGCCTCGATGGTCGAGATCAACCCGCTCATCGTCACCGGCGAGGGCAACCTGCTCGCGCTCGACGCGAAGGTGGGCTTCGACGACAACGCGCTCTACCGGCATCCCGACATCCGCGAGATGCGGGACCTGAGCGAAGAAGACAACCTCGAGATCGAGGCGTCGAAGTTCTCCCTCAACTACATCCGCCTCGACGGCACGATCGGCTGCATGGTCAACGGCGCCGGCCTCGCGATGGCGACGATGGACATCATCAAGCTGGCGGGCGGGGAACCGGCCAACTTCCTCGACGTGGGCGGCGGGGCGACCGCCGAGCAGATCCGCAACGCGTTCAAGATCCTGATGTCCGACACGAACGTGAAGGCGGTCTTCATCAACATCTTCGGCGGCATTCTGCGGTGCGACATCCTGTCCGAGGGCGTCATTGCGGCCGTCAAGGAGCTCGGCGTCAAGGTGCCCATCGTCATCCGCATGGAAGGGACCAACGTCGAAACGGGCAAGAAGATGCTGAAGGACAGCGGACTCAATTTCACCACGGCCGACACCATGGCGGAAGGCGCCACGAAGGTCGTTCAGCTTTCGCGCGGGTAGGGGGTGGCACATGGCAGTCTTGATTGACAAGTCGACACGCCTGCTCGTGCAGGGCCTCACCGGGCGCGAAGGCACCTTTCACGCGAAGTCCGCGGCGGCGTACGGGACGACCGTCGTCGGCGGCGTCACGCCAGGCAAGGGCGGGACGACGCACGAGGGCTGGCCGATCTTCAACACCGTGGCCGAGGCCGTGACGAAGACGGGCGCCAACGCGACGGTCATCTTCGTGCCGCCGCCGTTCTGCGCGGACGCGATCCTCGAGGCCGCCGCCGCGGACCTCGCGCTGGCCGTCTGCATCACGGAAGGCATCCCGACGCTCGACATGATGAAGGTCGCGTCGGTGCTGAAGGAGAAGAAGACGCGGCTGGTCGGGCCGAACTGCCCGGGCCTGATCTCGCCGGGCAAGGCCAAGGCCGGCATCATTCCGGCGCACATCTGCAAGGAAGGCACGATCGGCATCGTGTCGCGCAGCGGGACGCTGACCTATGAAGCGATTCATCAGTTGACGAAGCTCGGCTACGGGCAGTCGACCTGCATCGGGATCGGCGGCGACCCGATAAATGGCACGAATTTCATCGACTCGCTGACGCTCTTCCAGAACGATCCGGAGACCGAGGCCATCGTAATGATCGGCGAGATCGGCGGCACCGCCGAGGAAGAGGCGGCGGCGTTCATCACGCAACATGTCACCAAGCCCGTCGTCAGCTTCATCTGCGGCCAGACCGCGCCGCCCGGGCGGCGCATGGGCCACGCCGGCGCGATCATCGCGGGCGGCAAAGGCACGGCGGCCGAGAAGATGGCGGCCCTCACGGCGGCGGGCGTCCGCGTCGTGAAGAGCCCGGCCGACATGGGCCAGGCGATGGCGGAGATGCTCAAGAACTAGTGGTCAGCGCGGCAGCGGGCGGGCCAGCCTGAGCCGAATGAACTCGGTCCCGTCCCGCTCGCCCGTCACCCGGCCGCCGGTTGCCGGGTAGTTGTTGTCGTTGGCGAGGACGATCGTGCGCTCGTCTTCGGCCCAGACAGCCTCGGTCGTGATGAACGGGAACGTGAACCGCGGTCCGCGGCCGCCCAGGCCATCCGGATCGGCGATGGCCAGCAGGTCGGCCACCAGCGTCTTCTCGACGAGCGTGCCCGGGTCGCCAAGACGAATCGCGAACACCTGCTTGCAGACGGCGGCCAGGCCGTGAAGGTTGTCGCGTTCGATGACCAGATAGCGGCCCGTCGCGTAGGGCACGAGCTCCGTCGCCGAGTGACCGGGCTTCAGGAATCGGTAGCGCCACAGGCGCCCGGTGAAGGCGCGGGCCGCCGGATCGAACTCGAGGATGCGCGCCTCGTCCGGAGGATCCTCGGTTGTCGGTCCCTCCAGCATCGCGAGCAGGTGCGTGCCGTCCGGCGCCAGGGCCAGTCCCTCGAATCCGCGCGAGCGCCTGACGGTGGCCACGGTCTTCGCGCCCGCCTCGGGCGGCGGAAGGCCCGGCCGGTCCGACGAGACGAAGCCAGGGACACCGGCGGGCGCGGCCAGCAGCCGCCCGGCGGCGTCAACGTGCAGCAGCCACGGGCCGAACTCGTCGCCGACCCACATCGTACCGTCGGGCAGTCGCACGAAGGACTCGGGATCAAAGTCGGACCCGGTCAGCCAGCGTTCGGACGTGTCCTCGCGCACAATGGGGAAGGGCACGACAGGAGTGGGATCTGCCAGCCGCACGACGGAGCCGACGTCGACGCTGCCCGTGCCCCCGGTCGCCGTCCGCCACTCGGGCCGCAGGTAGTAGTAGCAGAGCAGGAAGTCGGGTGAGTTCCAGCGAACGCCGAAGCCGTTGTCACCGAGCGCGAGCCACCACCCCGGGCGGTCAGCCGCCGGCAGGATCGCGGAGACGCCTTGGACTGGCTGAGACGGCCACCCCGGCCCGCGGACACCATTGTCGCGGAATCGTCCCGATGGCGGGCCAGGGGTAAATGTGTCCGGAGCCAGTCTTGCGAAGCCGATCAGCGTGGCGAGCGTCTCGGGTTCCTGTGCCACGGATCCGCCCGGCGCGAGACCGCCGATGAGCACCAGGAGCACGATCGTGGTTCGCGCGGACGACCGCGTGCCGAGCATCCGCCGCCGCAACGGATCAGCCAGCCACAGCGAGATGGCCGCCGCCGCCGCTGCCAGCCAGAGCCAGATCGGCGACCAGCGATACACCGGATACGGATATGCGGCGCTCTCGAAGGGCCGCGATGCGGTGCCCGCGACGCGGGCGGCGGCGTCCGCGCGCTGCGTGGCCGCCCATCGATGTCCCGTTCGCGCCACGTACGACGGCGTGTCCAGGACCGACGGGTAGTAGCGTTCGAGGATCAGGTTCTCTCTCCACGCCGCGAACGTCTGCCCGGTCGACCAGGCGTTGTTGCGAGCCTGGACGTGCTGCAGGCCTTCCGTCATGAACTGATCCTCGCGTGACAGCCTGGGCGGCCGCACCAAGGGCGGCGCCTCGTGCCAGGCCGCGGCACGCGATCGGTCCAGTGCGGCCAGTTCCTCCCGCGAGTAGCGCGAGACGAACGTCCCCGCGTCGGGGTCGCTGATCGCCACGCCCAGATGCACCAGGTGGATGAACCCCGCAAGAGCGACGATGCCTACGGCCAGTATGCGCGTCATCAGGCGAGTCGCATCGGACGGCAAGGCGCGTCGGAACGCGGGCATCGGGGCCGCGCCGACGCTGAACAGCAGGCCGCAGGCGATAGCCACGCCGTTCAGCCAGACGTCCTTCAGTTCCCCGACTCGTGCCGGCAGGAACCACTGAAACCCTTCCTCGGCGATGCCCACGATGAACGCCGCCACGGCAGGCGTCACCAGCGCCGAGACGTCCGCACGATCCCTCCATGCGCGATAGAACAGGAACGTGATGATGCCGTACTCCACGAAGTGGAAGTGCTCGACAGCCCGAACCGCCGGATCCGGACTGTCGGTCAGCGTCGCATAGTTCGCGGCCACAGCCAGCGCCAGTGCCATGGCGCCGTAGCGCGTCACCCGGCGTTCGCGTACCCGGGTCAGCCCCACAGCCGCTGCGCACACCACGGACACGCCGACGACCCCGTTGATGATCAGGCTGAACTGCCCGGGGAAGGCGTCGCGCATCCAACTCCGGACGGCACCGACAAACGGCGCCGAAAGGACGAGCGCCACGGCTACGGCAACGGCCAGCGCCAACCTGGCGGCTCGCGCGGATAGAGTGAGCACGAGGCGACCTCCTGGAGAACGCGGCTGCTGCCCTCGGCCGTCGGGCGCGACTCGGGGCGGCGCCATTATAGGGGACCCCCCGCATGTTATACTTTCCCTTTTAGTGGGTATTCCGTATCCCTGAACTGTGTGGCGTGCGTCTGGCGGGTGGGCCGCCGGCGCCGCGTCCGCGCGTCCGCTCCCGCAGGAACTGCCGCATGTCATCCCAAACCGCCGACCAGGACGTCCAGGCGACGGGCACCCGGGCCGAAGTCGTCAACGACTTCGCCATCCAGGTGGCCACCGTGAACGGATCGGGCAGCCAGACGGCCAATCTCGTGCTGATCCGATCGCTCTTCCAGATGGGCATTCC
>JAPKZP010000810.1 GCA_026393735.1 Acidobacteriota bacterium | reverse complement strand
GAGACCGACGGCGTCGTGGTGTGCCCAGGGCCGGACTTGGAGTTCAGCCGGTACTACAACAGTCACCTCGATTACGAGGGGCCGCTTGGGCCGCATTGGACGCATACCTACGATTGGAAGCTGAGTTGGACCAACTGCGAGTATCGCGGCGTCACTTCGAGTTGGGCGCGGCTGCGGACGGGCACCGGCGATCAACTCTGGTTCGGACAGACCGGGACCGGCTCGACCTGGCGGGCCGTCGGCCGGAATGCCACGCTGGCGCCCACCGGAACCATGTATCGCGTCGTGGTGGACGATTCCTCGTTCTACCTGTTCGATGGGACGGACGGCACTTTGCAGACGATCTCGGATCGCACGGGGCGCCAGATCGCACTGGCCTACGAGGACGGACTGCTCAGTACGGCCACCCACGACAACGGGTGGCAACTGATCTTCGGCTACGACGAGAACGGTCGGCTCGGGGAAGTGGAGTCCGCGGAGATGCACGATTTCTGCGTCGTATTCTTCTACAACGCCGGCGGGGAACTCTCCGACGCATTGCAGTTGCCGGCGGACGCGCCGGACCCGGGGTATTATTGGTTGACGTACTCGTACGGCGATCACCATGAACTGACCGGGCGCGTGAATGCGGCGGGCGACACGTTCACCTACACCTACGAGATCATTACCAACGCCGAACAGGTGGTGGTCGCAAAGGGCAGATCTTCGACGGTCGGAACGGATCTGCTGCGCACCGCTGTGGGGTTCGATACCGCGAGCGACGTTTCTACGGTCACCTACGACCGGGGCGACGTGACACAAACCCTGGTTTACGCTTACAGCGACGAGAACCTGATGGTGCGGGCGATCACCAACGTGTCGGCCGGGACGGTCACTGCCCGAACGACCACGGGGGCGCGGGACGCCACTTCGGAGCGGGAGACGGATCTGGCGACCGGGGCGTTTGTCGAGTCGGCCGTGGGGTACGACGAGCAACATCGGACATGGAGCACCTCCTTCGGCTTGAACGCAGGCCCGCAGAACCCCTGGTTCACGCGTTGGAATGAGGACGGACTGCTTCAGGCGCTGATCGATCCGGAGGACAATTATCCCAGCAAGCCCGACCGCACGACCTTTGAGTATCTGAACGGGCTACCGATCGCAGTGCATTCATGGTACACATCGAGCAACTCGTTCAGCACCGGATTCCGGTACGAAAACGGGTTGCTCTGCGACGTGACCAATGCGAACGGCCATGTGCTGACCATGGAATACGAAGCGGCTGGCGACCGGCCGAGCCTGGTGACGCCGCCCGCCGGCCCAGCCACGGCGTACCGCTATTCGTGGTACGACGAGAGTCCGATGAAGGTGTTTGTGGGCGTGGGCGGGCGGACGAACACGTTGTATCGCGATGGTTGGTACCGGGTCTATCGGATTGACTATCCGGATGGCCTCAGCGAGGCCGTGGGCTATGACGGAGCCGGCAATCCGACCAACCTGACGGACCGCGCCGGACACCAGACACGGTGGACGTATGCCCCGACGGGGAAACTGCAACTGATGGTCTCGGACGCGGAGGGCATCGCGGCCACGAATCGCTTCGACTACGACCGCCAGTTCAACACTCTGGCCATCGTCGACGCAAACGGGCGCGGAGTGGAGAGCTATCAACTGGATCTGCAGGACCGGCCGGTCAGCGTAACCAACGTGCAGGGCCAGGTCATGTCCGTTACGTACCTGATCGGGGACTACGTGAGCCGCCTGCTGCGGTTCGACGGGAGCCAGGTCAGCAACGCCTATGACGGCGACGGGAACCTCGCCGCGGCATTCTTCGCGGACACGACGAATCGGTATGGGTGGCGTGCCGACGGGCTGTTGAAGACCGCCGGGGACGGACGCAGCGCAGCCACGAACGGCTACGACAACGTGAACCGTCTGGCCGGGCAGACCAACTTCTACTCGCCCTATCTGTCGACGGTCGCCTTTCAGACTGACCCGGTCGGCAACGTGACCGGGGAGTTCTGGAAGGTGCTCAGTGGCGGGGCCGCGATCCGTAGCGAGACCAACCTCTATCGCTACGACGTGGGCGAGCGCCTCACCAACCAGGTGGCGAACGGGGCGAGCTACGCCTATTCGTACGACAGCAGCAACGGGCTGCCGGACCTGGTGCAGTATCCCAACGGCCTGAAGGTCTCCTACTCCTACGACCTTGTGGATCGACTCACGGGCGTGGTGTGGTCCAACGGCGCGGGGCAAGTCGCGTCGTTCCGTTACGTCTTCGATCACGGGGACATGGTTTCGAACCGCACGGCGATTATCGCGGGGACGACGAATGTTTACCGTTACATCTATGACGGACTCGATCGGCTCACGTGGGTGTCGGCCGGCGGGTCGAACAGCCTCTTCACGTACGACAAGGCAGGGAACCGCATTAATACAGACGTGGACTGGGG
>JAPKZP010000280.1 GCA_026393735.1 Acidobacteriota bacterium | reverse complement strand
CCTTGGACAGCGCCAGTGTGTCGACACCGTAGCGGTCCAGGGTGGACTGCCAGCCGTCCAGCGCCAGCGACACGCGGCGGTAGGCGCCCATGATCGGCGGGGGAAAGATGATCGTGCGGGGGTCGTAGCAGACCTTCTGCTCCGTGTCGAGTGCCCAGATGAAGTAGCCGGCCCAGGTGAACTCCGCAAAGACGTGCCTGGCGCCGGGGCTGGTCATGATGACGCGTGCCATGGCGGCCGGAGTGTCCGGCGCGAGGAGCGGCCGCTTGGCGTCGGGCAGAAGCGGATAGCCCGGCTTCAGCCACGGCGTGCACCAGATGAGATGGAGGCCGAGCACGAGCGTCAGCGCCCAGTTCAGTCCCACGCGGTCCCCCGGGTTGGGCTGGCCCTCCCTCACGATGAGCGGAGCGCGCCGGTTGGACAGCGACTGCACGACCGCAGCCAGCGTTTCGGCCATGAATGGCGCCGCCACGATGCCCCACCAGACGACCGCGCGCTGCTCGCGCATGGCGAGGTACGTGAAGAGCAGCATGAGCGAGGCGTCCCTCGGTCGCCACCGTTCGCCTGCGGCGCCACGCAGCAGCAGCAGCCCGGCTGCAGCCGCGAGGAACACTGCACCGGGGGCGCTCAGCAGGCTGAGGGGTTCCCACTCGGCGATTCCGGCCGAGCGTGACGCGGCTTCTGCCGCGAGCACGGCGGGAAACAGGTGCACCCCCCACGGGGTGATCAGGGTGGCCGCGCCGGATGCGGCCAGCACGGCGAGCAGCGGGAGGTCCGGCCGCCACACGGTGGGGACAGGGGCCGCCCGGGGCACGAGCCGCCCGCCGCCGATCAGATCGGGCCCTGGACACAGCGCATAGGCGGCGATGACGAACAGTCCAAGCGGAAATGCCCCATGAAGATTGGCCCAGCACAGAAAGATCGGCGGGAGCACCCAGGCGCGACGACGCTCGAGCAGCCAGACGGTGACGGCGAGCAGACAGATCGAGAAGCCCTGTGGTCGAAGCGCGAGGCCGGGGGTGCCGACGATGAACGCGACGAGCGTCGTGATGGCGGCCACACGGCCATCGCGAGTCCGGTGCCAGGCGACGGCGCAGACCAAGGCGAACGCCAGACCGACGGCCACGGCATGGACAAAGACGATGAGGGGCACCTGCCCGATCAGGTACACGAGGTAATACGCGACCTGGCTGCCCCAGTGAATGTTGACGAATGGCCGACTGGCGATCGTGAACGTATAGCGGTCGTAATCGAGGACCGACCGGGTCTCCACCATGAACTGGCCGGCCTTGAGATAATGCCAGAAGTCCGCGGGATCGACCGGCATCGTGCAGACGTAGCCGAAGATGCTGCCCAGGACGGCAACGATCCAGACGTGGCCGAGGGTCAGGCGGGGGAGACGGACCATGCGTGGTAATGATGCCACTTGCAGCCCGTGAGCGTCTTTGTTATACTCGTCAGGTTCTTCGGTCACTAGGACACCCTATCTAGTGACTGCCGCCTAGAAGGTATTGCGGAATGTTCCGCTCCTCGGCGAGAAAACAACTTTCATAGGGTCACCACCGTCAGGTGCCAGGTGCTCGCATGTGCGGGTGCTTCTAGGCCTGAGGGGGCTCCCTCTGAACCGCGGGCGCGATCGGTCGCCTCCACGGGTCGGGGAGTCGATGTAAGGATGTGGCGGCAGACACCAAAGCCGGTGTCCGGCCTTGGGCGTCGCCGTCGGTTGTGCGTTGTACGGAGCAGCCGTGCCGACTATCAGCCAGCTCGTGCGTAAGGGGCGTAACCGGATCGTCATCAAGACGAAGAGTCCGGCGCTCCAGGACAATCCGCAGAAGCGAGGGGTCTGCGTCCGCGTGTTCACGCAGACGCCGAAGAAGCCGAACTCTGCTCTCCGCAAGGTCGCGCGCGTGCGCCTCACCAACGGGATCGAGGTGACGACCTACATTCCGGGCGTGGGCCACAACCTGCAGGAGCACTCGCTGGTGCTCATCCGGGGAGGCCGCGTGAAGGACCTGCCGGGTGTGCGCTATCACGTCATCCGCGGCACGCTCGACGCCGTGGGTGTGCAGGGGCGGAAGCAGGGCCGCTCGAAGTACGGCGCCAAGAGGCCGAAGCAGTAGGACGGACGCTATGCCACGCAGACGAGTAGTTTCCAAGCGCGAAGTCGTCCCGGACCCGGTCTACGGCAGTTCGCTGGTCACCAAGTTCATCAACACGGTGATGAGGGGCGGCAAGCGCAGCACCGCGGAGGGCATCCTGTACGGCGCCTTCGACATGATCAAGGACAAGACCGGCGACGACCCGGTCAAGGTGTTCAAGAAGGCCGTCGACAACGTGAAGCCGTCGCTTGAGGTCAAGTCGCGGCGCGTGGGTGGGTCGAACTACCAGGTGCCGATCGAAGTCAACCCGACCCGCCGGCTGTCGCTCAGCATCCGCTGGCTCGTCATGTACGCCCGCTCGCGCGGCGACGGCAAGACGATGCACGAGAAGCTGGCGAACGAGTTCATGGATGCCGCGAATCTCCGTGGCGGCGCCGTGAAGAAGAAGGAAGACACGCACCGCATGGCGGAAGCCAACAAGGCGTTCGCCCATTATCGCTGGTAGATGAAGGACGTCAGGGATCTCATGCCTCGGGTCACTCCACTCGCTCGGACGCGGAACAT
>JAPKZP010000627.1 GCA_026393735.1 Acidobacteriota bacterium | reverse complement strand
TCGGCATGACGGTCTTCGCGACCGCGGGCTCGGCCCGCGGGCTTGCGCTCGTCGTCGCGCAGGGTGCCCATCGCGCCTTCGACCATACGAAGCCGTCCTGCGCCGCCGACGTGCTCTCAGCGACCGGCGGCCGAGGCGTCGATGTGATTCTCGAGATGCTCGCCGACGTCAACCTCGACCAGGACCTCGGCCTGCTGGCGCGGTTCGGACGCGTCGTCGTCATCGGCAACCGCGGCCGCGTCGAGATCGATGCCCGCCAGACGATGAGCCGGGATGCGGCGATCCTGGGGATGACGCTCATGAACACGTCGCCGGAAGACCGTTTTCGGATTCATGCGGCGCTCGTGGCCGGCCTCGCCAGCGGCACACTGCGTCCCGTCGTCGGCCGGGAGTTCCCGCTTGCCGAGGCACCGGCGGCGCATCTCGCCGTCATGCAACCCGGCGCGCACGGGAAGATTGTGCTGGTCCCGTAGGGCAAGGGGCAAGGCCCTGTCCTTGCCCTGAAGGGCCCTGTCCGTGCCCGGGTCGACACAGGGGTCGCCCCCTCCGCTGATTGCATGTCTATGTCCTTCACAACTCGCCCGCTCGGCAGCACCGGACTCACGGTTGGACCGCTGGGCATCAGCGCCTCGTACGGGGTCTCGGCAGACGACGTCGTGCGGGCGGCCGACGCCGGCATGAACTACGTCTATTGGGGCAGCCGACGGACGCCGGCGTTCGCCGACGGGCTGCGACGCCTCGCGCCGCGGCGCGAACGCCTGGTGTTCGTGCTGCAGTCGTACTCCCGGCTGCCGATGCTCCTGACGTCGAGCGTCGAACGCGCGCTGAGTCGTGTCGCGTACGACCATGCCGATGTCCTGCTGCTCGGGTTCTGGAACGCGTCCATCCACCGGCGCATCCTCGATGCGGCCCGCGCCCTCCGCGACCGCGGGCTCGTCAGCTTCCTGGCCGTCTCGAGCCACAATCGTCGCCTGGCCGCCACCTTCGCGGCGAGCGGCGACGTCGACATCGTGCACGTCCGGTACAATGCCGCGCACCCGGGCGCGGAAGCGGACTTCTTCCCGCATCTCCCCGCGGAACGCCGTCCGGGCATTGTCTCGTTCACGGGCACGAGCTGGGGACAGCTGCTCAACCCCAAGCACACGCCGGCCGGCGAACGCACACCCACTGCCGCCGACTGTTATCGCTTCGCCCTGACACACCCGGATGTCGACGTCTGCGTCACCGGTCCCGGTTCGGCGGCGCACGTCGACGAGGCGCTGCGCGCGATCGACGGAGGCCCGCTGTCTTCCGACGAGATTGCCTGGATGAAGCGCGTCGGCGTCGAGGTCAGGCGACGGGTGTGGCTGGGAGCCCGGAGCTAGCAGGGCGCCGGCCAGGGTTTCTGACGGGGTTTTCGGCCGGGGGCTGTGCCGCAGGGACGTTTCGCGCTACACTTCGATCAATTCCCTGAGAACGCGCGCGGCGCGCCTGTGCCGGAGGAAACATGCCCCCAGTTCCCTCGGGTCTGCGACGGATTGGTCTCTGTGCGGCCGGCATCCTCATGCTTGGCCTCGCAGCAGGCCTCGCGCAGACGCCTCCCCCAGTTCCCCAAGACGATGTTCAACGGTTGTACGACAGGTCGTGCGCATCCTGCCACGGCAGCGACGGCAAGGGACGCGGTCCCGCCGCCGACGCGCTGACCCCCGCCCCGCGTGACTTCACGCGCGGCATGTACAAGTTTCGTTCCACACAGTCGGGATCGATTCCGAGCGACGACGACCTCGACCGCGCGATCGCGGGAGGCATGCCCGGCACGGCGATGCCCGCGTGGAAGGGCATGCTCACAGACTCCCAGATCACGGCCCTCGTCGGCTACGTGAAGCACTTCTCGCCGCGCTTCGCGACCGATCAGCCCGCTCCGATCAAGGCCTCGCAGCCGGTGCCGCCGACGCCCGACAGTATCGACAAGGGAAAGGCGGCCTTCGGCGCGCTCGCGTGCGGCGCCTGCCACGGCGACAACGGGACAGGAGCGGGGGCCGTCACGGCGGGCATGAAGGACGATTGGGGCAACGACATCAAGGCGGCCGTGCTCAACGAACCGTGGACGTTCCGTGGCGGCTCGACGGCGACAGACATCTACCTGCGTATCAAGACCGGCATCGACGGGACGCCGATGCCGTCATTCGCCGATACGGCGAGCGATCAGGATATCTGGAACGTCGCCAACTACGTGGTCTCGATCGCGCGCAAGCCTGCGTGGGCCATGACGGCGGACGAGTTGAAGGCGTTCTATGAGCAGCAGCGGAAGCAAGACGCGGACGATCTCGTCGGCCGCGGTCGCTATCTGGTCGACACGATGGCCTGTGCGCACTGCCACTCACCGGTCGATCGCGACGGTCGAGTCCTGCCGGGCCTGAAGTACGCCGGTGGCCAGAAGATGCGCCTCGTCGTCTGGGGCGACGTGGTCTCGGCCAATCTCACGTCGGACAACGAGACGGGCATCGGCCGGTACTCGGACGCCGATCTGAAGCGCGCCATGACCCGAGGCATCAAGCGCGACGAATCACGCATGTTGCCGTTCCCGATGGACTGGCCATCGTTCGCGCATCTCAGCGAACAGGACCAGAACGCAATCGTCGCGTTCCTGCGGACCATTCCGCCCGTGAAGAACCAGATTCCGCCGCCGGCCCGGCCGGGGGTCGTCGCCTACCTGGCGTCGAAGTTCCAGATGCTGATCGGCGGCAAGGATTATCCGATCGTCATCTTCGAAGGGAATGCCGGCTCGGCTGGTTCCCAAGGCGGTAACCCGGCTGCGGCCGCACGGTGAGGTGAGTCATGCTGAAGCGAATCCTGAAGTGGGCAGCGCTGGTGGCCGTCGTGGTCGCTGCGGGCGGGTTCGTCGCGTTCCTCTATTTCATCCCGCCGTTGATGACCGTGCCGCCGGAGGAGTTCATCACGCAGGCGGATGCCATGGCGCCGTCGATGGACGCCATCAAGGACCCGGCGGAACGCGCACGTGCCGAGCACGGTCGTTACCTCGTCACGACGAACAACTGCGGCGGTTGTCACGTGACACCGGGTCCGCAGGGTCCGGATCCACGTCTCTATCTCGCCGGCGGGATGAAGTTCGTCACGAACACCCACGGCGCCGTGGTGTCGCGCAACCTGACGCCTGACAAGGAGACGGGACTCGGTGGCCGCTCCGATGCGGACATCATCCGCGTGCTGCGCAGCGGCGTGTACCCGGACGGCCGGCCCATCTCACATCGCGCGATGCCCTGGGCGAGCTTTTCGAACTGGTCGGACGAAGACCTGCACGCGGTTATCACGTATCTCCGGCACATCACGCCGATCCGCCACGCGATCCCGGCACCCGAGGCCGGCCAGGCGGAGGCGCTGTTCCCGGGTGCCGGTGAAGTGGCATTCGGGACGGACTAC
>JAPKZP010000366.1 GCA_026393735.1 Acidobacteriota bacterium | reverse complement strand
AGTGGCCGGGGAGACGCTGGTGAAGTTCCGCATTCAGCGGGATGGCCGGCTCACCGAGATCGAACTCGAGCGATCAAGCGGCTATCCCGCGCTCGATCTCACGGCCCAGCGTGCGTTGTTCCTGACGCAGCGGGTGCCGCCGTTGCCGTCCGCGTTTCCCGACGATCACCTGAGCGTGCACCTGCGATTCGAATACAACAGACGGTAACCATGCGCATGAGAGTCCTGACACCTGTTCTCGGCGTCGCCCTGCTGTCGGCGGTCACGATGGCGGCGCGGCATGAGCCCGCAACTGCGCCCCCGCAGTCTCAGCAGTCGGAGATCATCCTGAGCATCTCAGGTGAATCGGGTGCGCGTCCGCGGTACGCGGTGCCCGACTTCATCCTGCGCACCACGGATGCGGAAACCTCCGACGCCGCGAAGCTGATGGGGGCCGTCCTCTGGGACGACCTGGCCTTCGAGCGCGAGTTCTACATGGTTCCGCGCGACACGTACAAGACGATCCCGACGGCGCGTTCCTTCCAGGAGATCCCGTTCGACCGGTGGCGCGAACTGGGCGCCGACGGCCTCGTCATGGGAAGCCTCGAGAAGACCGGCCCGACCACCTACCGCGTCGAGGTCCGCCTGTTCGACGTGCGATCGAAGCGGTCGGTGATGGCGCGGGAGTACTCGGGCACGACGACGAAGCCGCGCCTGTACGCGCACACCGCGGCTGACGAGATCCACCAGCAGCAGCGCGCGCTGCGCGGCGCCGCGCGAACGAAGCTGACGTTCTCGTCGGATCGCGACGGCGAGCGGGTGGCCAACACCGTGCAGCCGCGCGACGTGAAGGAGATCTACATCGCTGATTACGACGGCGCGAACCAGCTGCGCGTCACGGTCACCCACAAGCTGAACATCTTCCCCACGTGGTCGCCGGACGCCCGGTCCATCGCGTACACGTCGTTCCGGCGCGACTTCCCGGACATCTACATTTCGAACATCTACCAGGGCACGATGGAGAACCCGACGGGCGGGAAGGGGCAGAACTCGTTGTCGGCGTGGTCGCCCGACGGCACCCGCCTCTGTTTCACGTCGACGCGCGACGGCAACTCCGAGCTCTATGTGATGAATCGCGACGGTTCGAACCTGACGCGCCTGACCAGCCACCCGGGCATCGACACGACACCGACCTGGTCACCGAGCGGCACGCAGATCGCGTTCACGTCGGACCGGTCGGGATCGCCGCAGATCTACATCATTGACGCAGACGGCCTGAACCTGCGCAAGATCACGGCGGAGTCCTGGTGCGATCGCCCGACCTGGTCGCCGGCGCCGTTCAACGAAATCGCCTACGCGTCTCGCACCGGGCCGGGCTACGATATCAGGATATTCGACCTGGCGACGCAGGAGCGCCGGCAGCTCACGAACGGTGAGGGCAGCAACGAAAGCCCCACCTACGCGCCGAACGGCCGGCACCTGGCGTTCATGTCGACACGGACGGGCAAGAAGCAGATCTTCACCGTGGGCCGGGACGGCCAGGGCGGCGTCAGGCAGATCACCAGCGTCGGGAACAACTACACCCCCGACTGGTCCAGGTAACAGTTGCCAAGAGAGGACGAGCGTATGTACATCCGACGAGGAGCCTACCAACTCTTGCTGGGCGTCGTGGCAGCGGCCGTGCTGGCCGGTGCGTGCGGGGGCAAGGCGCCGCCGGTCGCGCGGCCGACGCCGCCGCCCTCGTCCGGCCCGACGACCACGCCGCCTGCCCCGCCCGGGCCGCCGGCGCCGATCCGCGAGACCCCGGTCGTGCCCGCTCCGGTCGTGCCCGACGATTCGATGGCATCCCGGTCGGTCGACGACCTCAACCGTGACTCGCCGCTGAAAGCGATCTTCTTCGAGTACGACAGTGCCGAGTTGACGGCGGACGCCCGCACGCTGCTCGACGCGAACGCAACCATCCTCAAGCGGTACGGCACGTGGATGATCACCATCGAAGGTCACTGCGACGAGCGCGGCACGGCCGAATACAATCTGGCGCTCGGCGAGCGTCGCGCCGTGGCAGCCCAGTCGTACCTGGTGTCGCTGGGCATCCCGGCGGAACGGCTGCGGACCGTGAGCTACGGCAAGGAATTCCCGTTCGATCCGGGCCATGACGAGGCGGCGTACACGAAGAACCGGCGTTCGCACTTCGTCATCACGGGCAAGTAGGTTCTGGCAAACGAGGGGCGATGATGAAGCGACGACTAGGCCTCCTCTGTAGCGTGGCCATCCTGCTGGCGGCGTCCGCGGCGACGCCGCTCGCCGCAGGAAACAAGGAGCATCAGCAGATGATGGCGGACATCCGCATGCTCCAGCAGCAGAATCAACTGCTCCAGGCGCAACTGGCGGCGCTGGCCGATGTGCTCAAGACCGTCACGACGCGTCTCGACGAGCAGGCAGGCGTCAGCCGCCGGGCGGCGGCGGACCAGAAGGCGCAAGTGGACACCCTCGCGTCGGACCTGCGCGTCGTGCGCGAGAAAGTGGACGAGACCAATGTCCGGTTGACGTCGCTGTCGCAGGAGGGCGAGGCCCTGCGCGTGATGCAGGCCAGCGCCGCGGCGCCCGCTGCACCAGTATCTCCCGCGGATCCGTCCTCAGCGACGCCCACGGCGCCCGCCGGGGGCCAGGTTCCGAGCGTCCCGCCGCCCGCCGGATTCGGCGCTTCCCCGGCCCGCGCCTTCGAGTCGGCTCGCGCCGACTACTATGCCGGCCAATGGACGCTCGCGGTGCAGGGGTTCGAGAGCTACATTAAGACATTCCCGAAATCGGATCTGACCGATGACGCACAGTACTACGTCGGCGAGACCTACTACAGCTCGGGCAGATTCAAAGAAGCGGTCGCGGCGTACGACCGCCTGATTGCCACCTACCCGGCATCGAACACGCTGCCCGATGCCTACTACAAGCGGGGACTCGCGCTGGGAACGCTGGGGCAGGTGCCGCAGGCGCGCGAGTCCTTCGAGTTCGTGATCAAGAACTACCCTGACAGCGACGCCGGCCGGCTCGCGAAGCAGGCCCTCGATCGGATGAGCCGCGTCGGCAGGCAATAGCAACGGACGGCGCCGGCGGGGCATGCCGGTCGAAAGGACCAGGAATGGCGAACAGCTACAACAAGATCATTCTCGTGGGAAATCTCGGACGCGATGCGGAACTGCGCGCGACGCCCCAGGGCAAGCAGGTGGCGTCGGCCAGCCTGGCGGTCGAGGATCCGACGAAGAAGGACGACCGCGGCAAGGCCGGCACCGAATGGTATCGCGTGAAGATCTGGGGGCGCCAGGCGGAAACCCTGTCTCCGTACCTGTTGAAGGGCAAGACGATCCTGGTTGAGGGACGACTCTCGATCCAGACCTGGACCGACCGCGAAGGACACAACCGCTACACGCCCGAAGTGTCGGCCGACCGGATCGTGCTGCTCGGGAGCCCGGGTGGCGGTGGCGGAGGATACTCGGCGCAGCAGACGCGGGAAACGCCGGCCGTCGACGAACTCGGCCAGGCTCCCGACGACATGAACGCCGATGATATTCCGTTCTAGGAAGCTGTAGCAGGGGCCTGGCCCTTACTTATCCGCCCTCCCGTACCGATCCTCGAGGCGCACGACGTCATCAATCTCCGGCGTCGAGACTTCGAAGATGTCGGAGTCCTGGATGGCCGTCATACGATGGATCGTGCCGGCCGGCACGTGAATCCGATCGCCAGGCGACAGTTCCCGGCCCACCAGGCGCTCCCCTTCCTGGATCTCGTACAGCAGGCGGCCGGAGGCGAGGTACACGGTCTCGGTCTTCACGTTGTGATACTGCAGGCTCAGGGCGTGGCCAGCGTCGACGTGGATGATCTTGCCCACGTACCGATCCGTCTTCGCCCACAGCAGTTCGTATCCCCACGGCTTGTCCACGCGAAACACCCCGGGCTTGATTTCAACGCTCACCCTTCATCCTCCTTGTCCAGTTGCCCGCCCCGGTGTTCCGGCAGCGCCGCGAACGCGGGGAATTCTCTGCGCACCAGTGCATGAATCTCGGCGGCCGTTCCCATCCGCAGGGCCTTCGCGGCCAGGCGCCGGAGATCGGCCAGCCCGACCTGCCGCACGATGTCGCGCGCCGCGGCAATCAGCCCCGGGCTCATACTGTACTCCGTCACGCCGAGTCCGAGGAGCAGGAGCAGCGATCCCGGGTCGGCGGCCATTTCGCCGCATACGGCGACCCCGCGGTGGCGCCGGTTGGCGACGCGTGTGACCTGCCGCACGATCCGCAGGATGGCCGGGTGGAGGGGCTCGAAAATCCCGGCCACACGCTCGTCACGGCGGTCCACCGCCAGGCAGTACTGAATCAAGTCATTCGTGCCGATGCTGAAGAAGTCCGCTTCGTCGGCCAGCAGATCCGCGGTCAGCGCCGCGGACGGCACCTCGATCATGACGCCGACGGGGATCGGCGGCACCGGCTCACCGGTCGCGGCGACCTGGTCCTGCGCGAGCCGGAGGGCGGCCTTGGCTTCACGCAGTTCCTCCACCGACGAGACGAACGGGAACAGGATCCGCAACGGCCCGCACCGCGCTGCCCGGACGAGGGCGCGCAGTTGCGTCGCGAACAGGTCGCGGCGGTTCAGGCTGAGGCGAATCGCGCGCAACCCGAGCGGCCCGCTCGATACCGGGGCGTGCCAGGCATCCGTCTCGCCGTGCAGGCGAGCCGAGGCCTGCGATTCGTCGACGTCGAAGGTCCGCACGGTGACGGGATGCGGCGCCATGCCTTCCACCAGATCGCGGTAGACGAGATACTGCGCCTCTTCATCGAACGACTCCACCGCACGCGTCCCGAGGAGGTACTCGGTTCTGACGAGGCCGATCCCTTCGGCGCCGGCCGCCTGCGCCACCGCGACCTCGGAAGGCAGCTCGACATTCGCCAGAAAACGTACCGCGCAACCGTCCGCCGTGCTTACGGGTTCCGTTCCCGTTCGGCTCACGCCTACCGAGATCCGGGTGGCGT
>JAPKZP010000209.1 GCA_026393735.1 Acidobacteriota bacterium | reverse complement strand
GTCCAGCGCGGGGTGCCGGGTACAGGTTCCCCGGCGGCGCTCGCAGCGCTGAAGCCCTGCGCCACATCTTTCAGCAAGTCCGCCAGACGAATGTGATTCTCGGCTGCAGGCGTGTCCAGAGCGATCCACGTCACGGACGACTGCGTCTCCTGCAGCGGCCTCACGGTGTCCGCGAAGGCCCCGTCGTATATGAACCCGCGCAGGCCCGCGTCCCGTGCGATGTAGTCGATCTCGTGCGGCGTCAGGCGTGTGCCGAAGGGCACGAGGATGACGCCCGACTTTGCCGCCGCGAAGAACGCGTCGATGAACTCCACGCGGTTGTGCGCCAGCAGGCCGACACGATCGCCCGCCGCGAAGCCACAGGCACCGATCCAGGCCGTTGCCATCCGCGTGGCGCGGTCGTCGAGTTCGCGGTAGCTGAAGCGTTCGCCCGTCGGCACCCACACGAGCGCCGTCTTGTCCGGCGTGAGCCTTGCGCGCTCGCCTAAGACGTCTGCGTGCAGCATGACTACCTCCCTGGCGGCACAGTCGGGCTCGGCGGCTCCGACGGAGCGTCCTTTACGGCGGGCAGCGGGGGCGGCATGGTGAGCACGTCGAGGAGCGACGCGCGGAAGCGCGACGGGCACTCCTGTTGCGGCACGTGGCCGCAGCCGGCGATCGTCGTCAGCCGCGATGCCGGCAACTGCGCCATCATGCGGCGCGCGTACGCCAGGGAGAAAAGCCTGTCCGATTCGCCCCAGAGCAGATCGACAGGCGCCGCGAGTTCGTGCAACTTCCCGTCGAGCACAAACTGTCCCATCTCCGATGCCGTCTGCGCCAGGCGGGCGATCGGTCCGTTCCCCGCCTCCCTCACCACGTCGTCGAGCACGAATCCTGCAAGAGGGTCGGCTTTCTCATCACGCAACTGCGTCATCAGCGCCGCCGCTTCCTCGCGCGACTTCGGGACCAGGCTGAGGTCGGGGCGGTCCCCGACGATCGCACCGCCGTTGACGAGCACGATACGCGCCACGCGATCCGGATGCGCCTTCGCGTAGAGCAGCGCAACCCAGGCTCCGAGTGAATTGCCGACGATGATGGCCGGTTCCTGGGGCGACTGCTTCATCACCGCCTCAACACCCGTGAGCACCTGGCTCACGGAGAGAGGGCCCGCTGTCGGCGCGCTGTGGCCGTGTCCCGCAAGATCGGGAATGACGAGGCGGTACCTCGGCGCGAGTTTCTCGACGATGCTGGACCACGTGCCGGCCGAATCGCCGGCGCCGTGCAGCAGCACGAGAGTCGGGCCCGCGCCACCGGTCCAGTAGGCCTGCGGGCCGATCGACGAGTCTGCCGTCGACTCGGTGAGTCCCGCGCCCGTGAGTGCCCGCCTGTTCATCATGGCGTAGACCGTGAGCGGGCGCTTCCAGACGTACCAGACGCCGATGGCGATCGCGATCAACACCAGAACGACTGCGCCGACGCCGATGCGTGCTCCGAGGGTCAACGGGGCCTCCTTGGAAGTCCTTGACGGGCGAGACAAGCGGAGCTATTCTACACCAGCCTGTAAACATATCAAGCGTTCGGGATGTTTAGTCCGTTTCACGAAAGTCGCTCGTTAATCATTGACAACAAACAACTTGCTACGAGGCATCTCTCTGGTTCGCACGGTGAGTGTTCAATACCGCAATCGTCGTCGGTAGCGGTCAGCGAATTGCCCCACCCTGGGGCTATGCAGGAGCGCGGCGCCACAGGCGACCGCCGAGGAGGCAGATATGCAGAGTAAGTGGACGCGGAACCCGGGCGGCTGGATGGGCCGAGCCCTGGTTACCGTGCTCGTCGGCGTGTTGCTGGGTCTGGTCCCGGCGACTGTCCGCGCTCAGGTTGCTGACGCGGTGATCGAGGTTGTTGCGCAGGACGAATCGAAGGCAGTCCTGCCCGGCGTGACGGTCACGGTCGTACGGCCCGACACGGGCTACACACAGACGGCCGTCACGGACGGCACCGGCATGGCGCGTTTCAGGGCGTTGCAGCCGGGTGTGTACAGCGTCAAGTTCGAGCTTTCAGGCTTTGCGACAGTCAACCAGGAAAACGTCACGCTTCGCGTCGGGCAGACTGCGCGGCTGACGACGACGCTCAAGGTCGCGAAGGTGGCCGAAACCGTGAACGTCACGGCCGAGGCGCCGCTGGTCGACATCTACAAGACCGACTCGTCTACCAACATCACGCCAGAGCAGATCCAGGAACTGCCTGTGGCCAACCGCGACTTCCAGTCGCTGGCCTTCCTCGCACCAGGCGTCCAGCGCGAGCGCGGCGGCAACCGCTTCATCGGCGGCGGCCCGGTCATCGGCGCGGCCGGCAACGCCAGCCAGTCCACCATCATGGTGGACGGGGTTGACTTCACCGACCCCGTTCTCGGTCTCGCCCGTGCCCGCTTCAGCCAGGACGCCGTCGGTGAGTTCCGGGTCATCGCGAACCGCTTCGACACCGAGATCGGCGGATCGGCCGGCGGCGCGCTCTCCATCGTGACGAAGTCGGGCACCAACGACATGCACGGCTCGGCCTTCGGCTTCTTCCGCGACAAGAGTCTTCGGGCGAAGGGTGAGAAAGACCTCACCAAGGTCGACTACTCGCGCCAGCAGTTCGGCGCCACCCTCGGCGGACCGATCGCGAAGGACAAGACGCACTTTTTCCTGTCGTTCGAGCAGGTCGGCGAGAACAACTTCGCGCTCTTCCGGCCGGGCGGCGCCTACGCGTCGCTGGCGCAGGACATCAAGGTGCCGTTCGACCAGTCGCTGCTCTTCGGCGGCGTCGACACGCGGATCAACGACAAGCAGAATTTGCGGATGAAGTTCGTCTACGAGTACTACCGGCAGGACAACTTCCGCGTGGGCGCTGTGGCCGACGAGTCCGCCGGCATGCAGCTGAACCGCGACAACTACAATTTCACGGCCACGCATTCGTGGACCGTGAGCAACAGCTCGGTCAACAGCCTGTCGGTCCAGGTTGGGCAGCGCAAGTTCACCGAACCCAACAACAGCACGAAGATGGCGGAGTACTTCTCGAGCGGCACGACGCTCCAGACCGGCGCGAACATCATCGGCGACCAGAACGACACCGGCAAGATCTTCGAAGTCCGCGACACCTACTTCATGCGCCTCGGCAGCGGGAAGTGGGCGCAGGACATGAAGTTCGGCGGGGCGTGGCAGGCGGTGAGCGATGACTGGGCGTTCCCGGTGTACGGGAAGGGGCTGCTCATTTACGTCACCGACACCAAGGCGCTGCCGCTGCTCTACGCCGGCACGACCGGCGTGGGCCGGTCGAAGATCACCACAAACTTGATCTCCGGCTTCATCCAGGACGACCTGCGGCCGTCGCCCCAAGTGACGATCAACCTCGGCCTGCGGTACGACCTCGATACCAACGGGAACAACCCGAACTACACCGACCCGCTCAACCCGGACAAGCGCGGGCGTGACATGAACAACTTCCAGCCGCGCGCCGGCTTCTCGTGGGACATCAAGGGCGACGGCCGCCACGTCGCCCGCGGCGGCGTGGGCATGTTCACCGGGCGCTTCCTGCTGGTCCCGGCGCACATCGAGACCCAGCAGAACGGATACACGGGGAACATCATCCAGCAGCGGGTGAACGGCGCGCTCTACGGCATCCCCGCGCTCGCGCTCGACCCGAACAATCCGACGACCACGGGCATTCCGCTGACGCGCGACTCCGGCCGCATCGACACGTCGTTCGTGAACCCGTACTCGACGCAGGTGACCGGCGGATACACGGTCAAGCTGGGCACGACCGGCCTCTTCGCGGACTTCGAGGGCGTCTACGTCAGGGGCAGCGACGAGGCGATCATTCGCGACTTCAACTGGCTGGGCAACAGCGCCACCGGGTGCAACGTCGCGGCGGCCAACTGCCGTCCGAACAAGGCGTTCAACCAGATCAACGTCTACACGAACGAAGGGCGTTCCGAGTACAAGGCGTTCGTGACCAGCCTCAACGGCACGCTCAAGGGCGGCCATGTCGTGACCGCCGCGTTCACGGTCGCGTCGAAGAAGAACATCAACGACGACTTCAGCCCGGCGCTGACCGACTACCCGAGCGACCCGGCCAACCTCGATGCCGAGTGGGGCAGGTCGCGCGCCGACGAGCGGTACCGCTTCACGGCGTCGGCCGTCCTCAGGCTGCCGGCGCGCTTCACCCTGGCGCCGATCTTCGAGTACGGATCGGGCCAGCCGTGGAACCGCCGGTACGGGTACGACTACAACGGCGACGGCAAGTCGTCCGACCGCATGCCCGGCGTCGCGAAGTTCTCCGAGAACGGCCCGAACTTCGCCAGCGTGAACCTGCGCGCCACCTACTCGCTGCCGCTCGGGGCGAAGGCGAAGGCGGATCTCATCGCTGAGTTCTTCAACCTGACCAACCGGGTCAACTACGACGTGAACTCGCTCACGGTGAACGGTGCCCAGTACCTAAGCGGTCCGACGCTGCAGAACGCGGCGACAGCGGCGGTCGCCAACCCGAACTACGGGAAGTACACGTCCACGCTGCCGCCGTTCGAGGCGCAGTTGGGCGTTCGCCTGACGTTCTAGGCATCCTCTGCTGGCCCTGGAGCGCGCACGCTCCAGGGCCAGCATCGCAATCCGCCCCCGCCCTGGACCCGACCGGGTTGACCCGGAGTGTATCAATGACACGCTACGCCTCTATCGTTTCGACGGGGCGATACCTGCCTGAGATTGAAGTCTCGAACGACGAACTGCGGAAGCGCTTTGCGCACCTTCCCGAGTTCGTCGACAAGATGGAAGCGTCGAGCGGCATCACGTCCCGGTGGCATGCGCCGGAGACCTGGGCCACGTCCGACGTGGCCCTGCCTGCGGCG
>JAPKZP010000130.1 GCA_026393735.1 Acidobacteriota bacterium | reverse complement strand
GCCGGTGATGACGGCGAGCACGCCCGGCAGTTGCCTGGCTTTCGTTGCGTCGATCGACACGATGCGCCCGTGGGCCACCGTGCTGTGCTTCAGCTTGCCGAACAGCATGCCCGCGAGCTTCATGTCGTCGGTGAACGCGGCCTTGCCGCGCACCTTGTCGGCGCCGTTCACGCGGGGGAGGCTCTTGCCGATGACGTTGAAATGGTTGCCGTTGCCCGACATCGCTAGGCCCCCTTCCCTGCTGCCGCGTCCGCCTGGAGGCGCACGGCAGCCTCGCGCACCGCGTCGACGATCTTCACGTAGCCCGTGCACCGGCAGAGGTTGCCGGAAATGCCGAGCTTGATCTCGTGCTCGGTCGGGTCCGGGCGCTCGTCGAGCAGCGCCTTTGCCGACATCACCATGCCGGGCGTGCAGAACCCGCACTGGATGGCGCCCTTGTCGATGAAGGCCTGCTGGATGTGGTGGAGCGCGCCCTGGCGCTCCATCCCCTCAATCGTGAGGATCTGCCGGCCTTCGCATGCGATGGCAAGCGTGAGGCACGCCAGGGTGCGCCGGCCGTCGATGAGCACCGTGCAGGTGCCGCAGTCGCCCTGGCCGCAGCCTTTCTTCGTGCCGGTGAGATCGAGTTTCTGGCGCAACACGTCGATCAGCAGGTCTTCCGGGCTGATCACGACGTCGTAGCTGTTGCCGTTGATGCTGAGTTCGATGACGCGTTTCATGGCGATGTCCTGTCCCGCTCAGGCGATGGCCGCGACGGCATCCCGGAGCATGCGCCGCGCGAGCACGCCGACGATGTGGCGCCGGTACGACGCCGACGCCCGCAGATCGTCAATCGGCCGGCATTCCCGGCCGCACTGGATCGCGATCTCGTCGATCACGTCGCTCGTCGGCTTCTTCCCGACGAGCTGCGCCTCCGCCTGCGGCGCGCGCATGGCGAACGGCGCCACGGCGCCCATGGCGATGCGCGCCTTCGAGACGGCGCCGGTGGCAGGGTCGACGGCCACGTTCACCGCGACGCTGGCGATGTCGATCTCCTGCGCCGCACGCAGGCCGAACGGCGAGTACCGGCACGCCGAGTGCGGCCAGGGATCCGGCACGCGCACGCACTCGAGGAACTCGTCGGGCTGGATCGCCGTCTGCCGGTTCCCGGTGATGAACTCCTCGATCGCGAGTTCGCGCGATCCGCGCGTGCTCGTCAGCACCACGCGGGCCTCGAGCGTCACCAGTGGCGGCGGCATGTCGGCGCACGGCGAGGCGTTGCAGCAGTTCCCGCCGATGGTCGCCATGGCGCGGATCTGCGGCGACCCGATCTGGCCGGCAGCCTGCGCGAGCGCGAGGTAGAACCGCCGGATCTCGGGTGATCGCTCGATGGCCTCGATGGTCGTCGCGGCGCCGATCGTCAGCCCGCGGCCCGGCTCGTAGCGGATGCCGGAGAGCGGCAGTTTCCGCAGGTCGATGACGTAGTCGGGCCGGTAGATCTTCTCCGCCATCCAGTTGACGAGATCGGTCCCGCCGGCCAGCACGCGGCACTTGTCGCGGTGCGTGGCCAGCAGCCCCGCCAGGTCGGCGGTCGTGGTGGGAGCCAGGTACTCAAATGGCGGCAGACTCATGTCAGCCTCACTTCAGGCAATCGCGGCCATAGATGCGGACGAACTCGTCGCGGAGCCAGTCGCGGAACTGGGGCGCCGCGATCTCGACGAGCATGCGCGCGCGTTCCTTGACCGTCCGGCCTCGCAGGTGCGCAATGCCGTGGTCCGTGATGACGTAGTCGATGTCGTTGCGGGACGTCGACACGGCCTGGCCCTGGGCCAGGGCCGGGACGATGCGGGAGATCTTGCCGTCGGAGGAGGCTGCGGCAAGGGCGATGATGCTGCGGCCGCCCTTCGACACGCGGCAGCCGCGGACGAACTCCGCCTGGCCGCCGACGCCGGAGTACTGCCGGGCGCCCATCATGTCAGCCGCCGCCTGGCCGAGCAGGTCCACGCACAGCGCCGAGTTGACCGACACCATGTTGTCGTTGAGGCCGATCACGGCCGGGTCGTTGATGTACTCGACTGGGTGCATCTCGACCATCGAGTTCAGGTGCATCCAGTCGTAGAACTCCCGCGACCCGATGGCGAACGTGATGACGATCTTGCGGTTCTTGAAGTTCTTGCGCGCGCAGGTGATGACGCCCTTCTGCACGAGGCGCATCACGCCGTCCGAGATCATCTCGGAGTGGATGCCGAGGTCGTGCTTCGTGTCCATCAAGCCGAGCACCGCCTCGGGCAGGGCGCCGTAGCCGAGTTGCAGGCAGTCGCCGTCCTTGATGAGCTCGGCGCAGTAGCCGCCGATCTTCCGCTCCGCGTCGTTCAGCTCCGGCTGCGGCGCCGTCACGATGGGCCGCTCGGTCCAGACGAAGTGGTCGATCTCCGAGACGTGCAGGCAGGAGGTGCCGAACGTGAACGGCATGTTGGGGTTGACCTCGGCGATCACCCGCTTGGCGGCTTTGGCCGCCGACAGGTCGTAGCTCACCGAGATGCCGAGGCTGCAGTTGCCCACCTTGTCCGGCGGCGTCACCGTGATCATCGCCACGTCGCACGGCAGCTCCGCGCCAGAGATGAGCAGCGGGAACGTGCCGAAGTTGCTCGCCGAGAAGTCGGCCCGGTCTTCGTCGACGGCCTTGCGCGTGCTGGGCGCCACGAAGAACCCGTTGTGGCGGAACTTCTTCGCATACTGCGGCTGCGCGTACGCGCTCTTGCCCGTCGACACGAAGGCGACCAGTTCGACGTCGCGCAGCTCGCCGGCACGCTTCAGCAGCGCGTCGATGAGATCCTCCGGCGTCCCGCACGCCGACCCGAGGATCACGCGGTCGCCCGACGCGACATGAGCGACCGCGTCGTCGATGGAGCACAACCGGCTGTCGTAGATCGATTTCCAGTCCATACGCGCCTCTGTCCTGGGGTCAGGTCTAAAACGCAGCCTTTTCCAAGTTGTTGGATCCATCCGGCTGGAAAAGGCTGCGTTCTAGACCTGACCCCACGTGTCTGTCTCCTGCTAGCGGCGGGCCTTCGGCCGGGGCGTGCGCGCCGGGGCCGGCTTCGAGTCTGGGTACCGGTTGTAGTCCTGGAACTGCGCCTCGCCCGGCACCATCAGCAGGTACTCGTTCATGGCGAGGTCGAGCTCGTGGCCGGTCGTGCCGACGTACGCCGCCGGGTTGGCGAGGAACTCCAGACAGGCCTGCGCGTACTCCTGCGGGTAGTCGAGCCAGGCCATGATGCCGGCGCCGTAGATCACCTTGAACCGCTTGATCGCCGACTTCTGGTACGACGCGGCCTGCACGATCGTCTCGAAGATCGGCTTCTTGACGACATCGCGGCTGCCGATGAGATGCAGACTGGGGCGCGTGCAGAACTTCAGGGCGCGCTTCAGGTTGAAGCCGAGCAGCACCGTCAGGGCGTCCGCGCCGCCCTTGTCGTAGTGCAGCATGTTGGCCATCATCGCGCGCTGGATGTACTCGAGCTTCGAGTCCGGGTTCTCGCGAACCTGCTCCATCCAGTACTCGATCATGTGCGAGCCGTCCGCCTTGCGCTGCAGGAGGGCGCCTTCGTGCCCAATCACGTCGCCCGGCTGCAGCACCTTCACGTAGGGCGCCTGGTTCTGGCCGATCATGCGTCGGAACGAGTACTTCTTCATGCGCAGCGCCTCGTCGTAGATCGCGAGGCCGCCGTAGCACATCGAGCCGCACCGCTCTTTGTGGCGGGCGTCCAGGTCGGCCATGATCAGCGCCCCGGTGTGCATGCCGCCGAAGTGCGCCTTCTCGATGCCCAGCGAGTCCATGGCGTGCACCACGGAATCGGTGAACTCGGAGAACTCCCACCATTCGGGCGCCGCGGGCGAGAATCCGAACCCGAGCGTGTCGAACGCGTACACCTTGTATCTGGCCGCCAGCAGCGGGATGACGCCTTCGAACTCGAAGCTGTTCCACCAGGACTGATGGAGCAGGATCAGGGGTTCGCCCTCGCCCATCGTCTCGTAGTACATCTGCAGGCCGTCGCCGATGTCGGCGTAGCCCCTGCGAACACCCCTCAGATTCGTTGCCATGCGTCCTCCCGTGATACCAAATCGTTGAGCCTAGGCCCGGGCGCGCCCCGCGACCGCCCCGGCCGGCTGTGTGATGCGCAGCGTCATCGACGCGACGAACGTGATGAGAATGAGGGCACTTACGACGAAGAACGGAATCTGGTAGCTGCCGGTCCG
>JAPKZP010000457.1 GCA_026393735.1 Acidobacteriota bacterium | reverse complement strand
GCGCGCTGCTGCGCTCCTACCGGGACGCCCTCGTCGGCTGAGCCGCGCTCAGCGCGCCCGGATCAGCGGGCGGAGTAGTTCGGCGCCTCGACGATGCCCTGGAGGTTGTGCGGGTGGCTCTCCTTGAGCGAGGCGGAGGTGATCCGGACGAACTTCCCCTTCGCCTGCAGCTCGGGGACCGTGCGCGCGCCGACGTAGAACATCGACTGGCGCAGCCCGCCGATGAGCTGGTACGCCACGTTCGACACCGGGCCACGGTAGGGCACCTGGCCCTCGATGCCCTCGGGGATGAGCTTGTCGTCGCTGGGCACCTTGTACTCCACGAACTCAGCCGTGCCGCTGATACCCTCACCCTTGATGTCCGCCTTGGCCCGTGCGGCCACCTGGGCGCCGGTCTGTGCGCCGGTTGCCTTGGCTGCCGCCTGCCCCATGTCGTGCCCGGCCATCTGAGCCGCCGCCGGCAGAGCGGACAGGGCGAGCGCCGCCATTCCCGCCAGAATCGTCGTTGCCTTCATGTTCGTGCTCCAGTCGTCCACTGTTGAGTGCACGGGCCGTTGTCTCGACCCGCGTCTCCTCATTGTGCCAGACTGGGCGAGCGAGGCCAACACGTGAAGCTGCTGCTCTTCGATGTCGACGGGACGCTCGTGCTGACCGGCGGGGCTGGCGTGCGGGCGATGAACCGGGCGTTCCTGGATGTCTTCGGCGTGCCCGACGCCTTTCGCGGCGTCAAGATGGCTGGTGGCACGGATCCGCGCTTGCTCGACGAGGCAGTGGCAAGGGCCGGCATCACCCTCGAAGACGGATCCTCGAGGGCCTTCGAGCAGACCTACCTCCGCCATCTGGCCGAGGAGATCCGCAAGCCTCTCAGTCCCGACACCGGCGGGCTGCCGCCTTCGCATCCGCGCACGTGGCGCGGTCCACTGCCGGGGGTGACGGACTTGCTGGAGGCGCTGCTCCCGCGCGACGACGTGTTCCTGGCGCTGCTGACCGGGAACTACACGAAAGGCGCAGAGATCAAGCTGTCCCACTTCGACTTGTGGCGGTACTTCCGCTGCGGCGCGTTCGGCGAGGACGCCGCCCTGCGACACGGGCTCGTGCCGGTGGCGGTCGCCCGTGCGCGGACGGCCGGCTGCCCGCACCTTCACGCCCGTGACGTCGTCATCGTCGGCGATACCGTCCGAGACGTGGACTGTGCCCGCCACGCCGGGATCGGGTGCGTGGCCGTTGCCACCGGCGGCGACAGGGCAGACACGCTGCGCGACGCCGGTGCGGATGCGGTGTTCGATACGTTCGAGAACACAGCAGCGGTCGTCGAGACGCTCGTCTCCTGACGCCCTACCTGCGGCCTACAGCGCCGACGTGCAGTGCGGGCACTTCTTCGCGGCGATCGGAATCGCCGTCGCGCAGAAGGGGCAGTCCTTCGTCGTCGGGGCCCCCGCAGGCGCGGGCCGCTGCAGCTTGTTGATCTGCTTGACCATCACGAAGATCGCGAATGCGACGATCAGGAACTCGATGATGCTGTTGAGGAACAGCCCGTAGTTCAGGGTCGGGACGCCGGCCTTCTTTGCGTCCGCCAGGGTCGCGAACGAGCCGCTCCCGAGCGTCAGGAACAGGTTGGTGAAGTCGACGCGGCCCAGTACGAGCCCCAGCGCCGGCATCAGCACGTCGTTGACGAGG
>JAPKZP010000268.1 GCA_026393735.1 Acidobacteriota bacterium | reverse complement strand
GTGCAAAAGCACAAGCGAGCTTGACTGCGAGACATACACGTCGAGCAGGTGGGAAACCAGGCTTTAGTGATCCGGTGGTTCCGCATGGAAGGGCCATCGCTCAACGGATAAAAGGTACGCCGGGGATAACAGGCTGATCCTTGCCAAGAGTTCACATCGACGCAAGGGTTTGGCACCTCGATGTCGGCTCATCACATCCTGGAGCTGTAGCAGGTTCCAAGGGTTCGGCTGTTCGCCGATTAAAGTGGTACGTGAGCTGGGTTTAGAACGTCGCGAGACAGTTCGGTCCCTATCTGTCATGGGCGCAGGAGATTTGAGGGGGGCTGACCTTAGTACGAGAGGACCGGGTTGGACGCACCTCTAGTGTACCAGTTATCCTGCCAAGGGTAGCGCTGGGTAGCTACGTGCGGAAGGGAGAAACGCTGAAGGCATCTAAGCGTGAAACCCTCCCCGAGATGAGATCTCCCAGACTGTAAAGTCTCTAAAGGCTCCTGGAAGACTACCAGGTAATAGGCCAGGTGTGTAAGGATGGTGACATCCTAAGCTTACTGGTACTAATCAGCCGTGAGGCTTGACCATTATCTTCATTACATGCTCGCGTGCTTGGTTTGAAACCACCCTCTGCAGGGTATTCAGTTGTCTCGGCTCTTTGACATTCAGCCGCCGACGCGTCGTCGCACGGGCCCCGGAGAAGATACCCGGGCTCCTCGAGCAGACAGCGCGACGGGCCGCGCCGGTATACGGCGTCGGCTGATCCCTTTCTGGGACATAGGGAGATGGATTCGAAACCCGTTCGCGCGGACCGAACGGATCGCAGCACGCAGGTTTCAAATCCTCCCCGCTAAGATTCCCGGTGATCATAGGAGAAGGGTCACACCCGTTCCCATTCCGAACACGGAAGTTAAGCCTTCTACCGCCGATGGTACTGCATGGGTAACTGTGTGGGAGAGTAGGTCGTTGCCGGGTGTATCTCGAGGCCGGATGCTGAAAGGCATTCGGCCTTTTTCTTGTACCGGCAGATCGCCTTCAGCGGAAACATCCTGCCAGGAGTCATGATGACACGCGTCCAAGCCGCCGTCGTTCTGGCTGTCGTCCTCAACACCGCCGTCGCGTCAGCCGCACCGGTTGACCCGCAGTCGGGCTCCCCAGCGCTGCCAGCGCAGAGTGCGCCGAAGCGCACCGAGGTCGTCGTCTACCCGATCCTGGGGTGGCTGCCGTTCTTCGGCGCGCACTCCATCCTGCCGTCGCTGCCCGAACTGCCCGGCCAGCCTCCCGGAACAGGGGGGGGCGCGTCCGCTGATACCAACAGTTCGCTCAACGGCGCCGCCATGGCAGGCGTCTCCGTGGTCTCGCCATCGTGGCTGTTCCAGTTCGAGTTCCTCTGGGCTGGCCTCTCCGGCGAAGTTGAGAGACCGCACCTGAAGACGACGACGGACCTCGTGTTTGGCGGCCTGTACGGTGGCCGCCGCATCGGTCACGATCTGGCAGTGATTGGCGGGGTGCGCCGGATCGAACTCGACATGAGCGTCGAAATCGATACCCTGCCGACGTTCCGCCGCAAGCCCGGCATCTGGGACCCGCTCGTCGGCCTCGACTGGCGCCGCGACCTGGGCCGCAGGTGGACCGCATCCTTGAGTGCCGTGGGCGGCGGGTTTGGCGTCGGCGCCGACGTGGACGCCTCCGCGCACGTTCGCTTCGACTGGAAGATGGCGAAGCACGTCCGGATGGTGCTCGGCTACGGCGTTCTCTACCTGAAGCTCTCGAATGGCCCCGGCGACAGAAAGTTCACGACCAGCCAGACGCTGAACGGCCCGGAATTCGGCCTGGGCATCGCGTTCTAGATCGCCCAGTCGACTGTCAGGCTCGCGCCCGCCACCGAGTAGCGCACCACCCGCGCGTTTGCCCAACTGGCTGATGCGTCCAGGTCCTGCCCAGCAGGACGGGAACGTGAACAGGCCGCTGTCGAGCGGGTCCAGAAAGGAATAGAATGACACGCTCGATTCTGCACGCATTGGATTCTCAGTCTCCTATCGGGCGATGGGCTGCAAGAAGCAAAGAGAAGAAGCGTCTGTCATGAAAGGACGTCGAAGGCAGACGGTGCTGGCCGTCTCGGTCAGCTCCGTGATCGCGTTCGTCGCGGCGATGCCGGCTGCCGCCCGCGCGCAGGACGCCGCGGCCCCGTTGTTCAGAATGGTCGCGCCGGCGCCGCCGACCGAGGGGCACGAGGACCCGGCCCTGGAGCCCCGCACGCGGACGAGCCTGTTCGACGTGGGGCAGGCCACGACAGCCGAACCGAAGGCCCGGCGCGCCTGCGACGGATGTCCCGTCAGGCGCCCCGTGTTCGCCACCGTCGAAGTCCTCGGCATCAACGTGATCTACAACCTGATGAACAGGCTGAAGAAGCCGCCCGATCTGGCGCAGTTTCAGGTCAAGCCGTCGGACTGGTGGCAGAACCTCACCCACGGATTCGAATGGGATGGCAATGCGTTCGCCGTGAATCAGTTCGGACACCCCTACCAGGGCAACAACTACTTCAACGCAGGCCGGTCGAATGGCTTGTCGTTCTGGGAGTCGGCGCCGCTGGCGGCGCTGGGAAGTGCGACGTGGGAGTACTTCGGAGAGAAAGACCGGCCCGCCCTCAACGACCTGATCAACACCACCGCCGGCGGGATCGCCTTGGGCGAGATGTTTCATCGCGTCGGCTGGCTCGTCCGCGACACGACCAAGACGGGCGGCGCCCGGCTGCGGGGCGAGATCCTCGGGACCCTGATCGATCCCGTCACCGGCCTCAATCGCTTCCTGTCCGGCGATGCGACGCGCGTCACAGCAAAGCCGGCCGACATGATTCCGGTGCAGATCGCTGGTGCCATGGAGGCGGGCGTCCTCTGGCGCGCGAGCAACACCACGCTGTCCAACGCGGCCGGCTCGCCCTACATCCAGGTCAACATGCAGTACGGCGACCCGGTCGGCAGCCCGTACCGTCAGCCGTACGATGGCTTCAACGTCTCGATGCGGCTGGGAGGCGGGGCCCCCATCTCGGAGGCGACGGTCCGCGGGCGTCTCCACGGGCATTTCTTCGGTGACCCGGCCGCCGGCCGCCAGCTCATGGTGGTCCAGGCCTACGACTACGTGCAGAACTCGGCGTACGAGTTCGGAGGTCAGAGCGTCGTGATGGTGTTCACGCGCCAGCGGCACGCCCCGGAAGGCACCAACTTGGTCGTGTCGGCCGCAGGCGGCGCGATCATCCTCGGCGCGTTCAGCTCCCCCTACCAGTATGGCGAGGCGCGCGACTACGACTACGGGCCGGGGCTATGGGCGGGGCTTGGCGCGACGCTCCGCAGGAAGACCACGCCCGTGGCCCGCCTGTCGTACGACATGCGCCTGGTGCACGTGGTGAGCGGCACGAGCGGCAATCACGTGGCGCAGCACATCCGCGCCGACGGCCTGATTCCCGTGCGTGGGCGGCTGCGACTCGGGATCGGGCTCGAGTACGTCAGGCGCAAGGTCTACTACGACTATGCGGACGATCTGGACGAACACTATCCGCAGGCGCGGGTCTTCCTCACCCTGGTGGACAAGTGAACGGACACCTCATGTCGATCATCGCCGTCGCCGCCCTGGTCGCGGCCGGACCCGCAGGTGCACAGGACGGCCCCGCCGGCGCGACGGGCCCGAAGCCTGCTGCGACGGCCGCTTCATCGACGGCCGCGCGGAAGGTATTTCTCGGGGTTGGCGGATCGTACATCGCGTCGCGAACCGACTGCACCAATTGCGACGAGGAGGGCGTCTACTGGGATGGATGGGCCGTGCACGTGGATGGCGGCCTGACCGTCAACGACCGGCTGGACGTCGGCGCCGAGATCTTCTCGACCCATACCACGACGGCCGGGGTCGGGATGCGATCGAACTACGCCCTGGCCGTCGCGCAGTACCGCCCGTGGGCCTCGCGCGGCTTCTTCCTGAAGGGCGGGATCGGCATGGTGTTCTTCAGGGGCGACACCTACGTGGAAGGCCACGGAACCGCCGACGTGAAGACGCGAGGAATGGGTGTCCACTACGGGGTCGGATGGTTGATCCGGCGCGAGCGGCGGGTGGCGTTTGCGCCGTTCGCCGGGCACTACGTCGCTACTCTCGGCGACGTGCAGGGATCCGACTGGCTGGCGGAAAACGTCGTCTCCAACAACTGGGTCGCTGGGCTGACGGTCATCATCCGCTGACCCCTGGCCTCTCGCGTCGTCCTCGCGTCCGGAGGCCGCACGACGATCCAGGCGTCTACGCCCGGCGTCGATCGCTGCAGCGCAGGCGCACAGCTTGGCACAGCGTCCGCAGCGGGTGCCCCGCGCGCCGCTCCCGAAAATCGGACATGTATAATAGGACCGTTATGCAACTGCTCACACGTGTCGCTCAAGGGCGCATCGCGCTCATCACAGCCGTAAGCCTCCTGGTCTCCCAGAACGCCGGCCTCGTGTTTGCTCAGGCTCCGGCGAAGCCCGCCGCAACGGCCAAGCCGGCAGCCGCGACCGCCGCAACGACCCCTGGTGTCATTGACGGCGGCTGGCCGCGCTCGTACACCACGAACAGCGGCGCCGCGCTGGTGCTCTACCAGCCGCAGATCGCCACCTGGGACAAACAGAAGCTGATGACGGCGTACGCGGCGGCGTCCTACACGCCGGCAGGCGCCGCGAAACCGGCGCTCGGCACGTTCCAGATCGAAGCCGACACCGCCGTGTCAGTCGCCGAACGGCTCGTCGACTTCTCCAAGTACCGCATCAACGAGGCGAACTTCCCCTCACTGCCGAAGGAGCAACTCCGCACCGTCGTCGCGGACGTGACCACCGCCGTGCCGGCCAAGGAACGGGTGATCGCTCTCGACCGCGTGCTGGCTGCCATCGACAAGAGCCAGATCATCCCCAAGAACGTCGAGGGCGTGAAGGCCGATCCGCCGCCGATCTTCTTCAGCGACAAGCCGGCCATCCTGGTCAACATCGACGGCGATCCGATCTGGAGCCCAATCAAGGACAACGATCTGAAGTTCGCCGTCAACACGAACTGGGATCTGTTCCAGCACGAGCCCAGCAAGACCTTCTACCTCCTCAACAACGACGCGTGGCTCAAAGCCGCAGACGTGAAGGGGCCCTGGGAAGCGGCCGGCAAACTCCCGGAGAGCTTCAAGAAGCTCCCCGCCGACGACAACTGGAAGGACGTGCGCGCGAACCTCCCCGGCAAGAAGGGCAAGCCGACGACGGTGTTCGTGAGCACCGTGCCCGCAGAGATGATCCTGCTCACGGGCAAGCCCAGTTACCTGCTCGTACAGGGCACCAGCGACCTGCTGTGGGTCAGCAACACAGAGAGCGACGTGTTCCGGATGGGCAAGACCGGGCCGGTCTACTTCCTGGTGGCCGGGCGCTGGTTCTCGTCGCCGGGATTCACCGGGCCCTGGACGTTCGCCACGCCCACGCTGCCGGCGGCGTTCAAGCAGATCCCCCTCGAACACGATCGGTCGCGTGTGCTGGCGGCCGTGCCGGGAACCGACCAGGCCATGGAGGGCGTCCTGCTGGCCTCGATTCCGCAGACCGCGCGCGTCAGCCGGACGGACGTGAAGGCTCCCGCCGTCGCATATCAGGGCGATCCGAAATTCGAGCCGATTCCCTCGACGACGGTCGCGCGCGCCGTCAACACCGACAAGGACATCATCAAGGTCGGCGACCTGTACTACATGTGCTACGAAGGCGTATGGTTCATGGCGAAAGCCGCGACAGGGCCCTGGACCGTGGCCGACTCGATTCCGAAGGCGATCTACGAGATTCCCGTGAGCTCGCCGTCCTACAACGTGACCTATGTCACGGTGGAGGAGTCGAACAACGACGCGGTGGTGTTTGCCACGGCCGCGGCCTTCACGGGCGTGATGATCGCGTGGGGCTGCGTGGTATGGGGCACCGGCTACTACCATCCGCCATACTGGGGATATGGCGGCTATTACCCCTGCTACTATCCGCACTAGCCCAGCTACGGCTACGGGGCGTCCTACAACCCGTGGACCGGGGCGTACGGGCGCGGCGTGGTGGCATACGGGCCCTACGGCGGCGCAGGAGTGGGCGCCCGCTACAACCCGAGCACCGGGACGTACGCGCGCGGCGCCGTGGCATACGGACCGTACGGCGCCCGCGGTGCAGCCCAGGCGTACAACCCGAGAACCGGCACCTACGCACAGACGCGCCAGGGTTCGAGTGTCTACGGGAGTTGGGGCTCGACAGGTGTCGCGCGCGGTGACGACTGGGCCCAGACCGCGCGCGTGACCAACAACGTCACCGGCAACACGACGCGCGTGACCCAGGGGAGCGGCGGCGGCACGGCCGTGTCGCGCAATCCTGCCGGGGCCGGCGGCGGGGCCACGGTCGCCCGCTCGGGCAGCGGCGACGTGTATGCCGGCAAAGACGGCAACGTCTACAAGAACGACGGCGGCAGCTGGCAGAAGTACGACAACGGAGGATGGAGCGACGTGCAGCAGCCGACACAGGCGCAGAAAGACCAGGCCAGGTCCACGGCGCAGGAGCGCGGAGGGCAGACGGCCGGCGCCTCGCAGACGGCTGCGCGGTCGGGACAGGCCGCCGGATCGAATCCGACTGTCAACCAGTTGAACAGCGACCGGGCGGCGCGCAGCGAAGGCGCGGCCCGCACGGGTGCATACAGCGGATACCAGCGCGGGACCTCGAGCGGCAGCAGCTATCGCGGCGGCGGTGGCGCGAGCCGCGGCGGGGGTGGCCGGCGGAGATAGCCGACGCCAAGTCTCTACGTTACCGTGTCTGTCTACAGGCAAGCACCGCCGCGAGTGTGCTTGCCTGCAAGGCCCCTGCCTTCAGGCTGCGCTCCGGGAAACACAAGACGTGGATTTCGCGAGGCTGAAGCCGTAGGATCCGGGACATGCTCACGCGAAGAACCTGTCTCGCCGTCGTCTTCCTCATCGTAGCCTTCGCCGCGGCGCAACCCGCGCGAGCGTGGGCACAGCAGACGGCCGCGCCAGCCGGCGCCGCCGAAGGCCAACTCGAACAGGAAATCACCACCGCGCCGGTGATGCTCGATGGCGTCGAGTTGTTCAGGGTCCGCGGGGCGAGCTCGTTCCCGGCCGCGGAACGCGCAGCGGCCGTTGCCGGCCGCATCGAGGCGCTGGCCGCAAGTCCCACGTTCAATCCCGACAACCTGCACCTCGAAGAGTCGGAAATCGGGACGCAGGTCATGGCCGACCGCCAGGTCGTGCTGACCGTGCTCGACGCCGACGCCCGCCTGGAGGGTATCGGCCGCAAGCCGCTGGCCATGGTGACCGTCCAGCGCATACGTGCGGCGATCGTCAGTTACCGCGCGGACCGGACCGGGCCTGTCCTGCAGCGGAGTGCCGTGCGGACGCTGATCGCCACGGGACTTCTCCTCGTCGTGCTCGTCGCCATCGTCTGGACATGGCGGCGGCTCGATGCCGCACTCAAGGCCCGTTACGGACGGAAGGTCGAGAAGCTCACCGCGAAGTCCCGCCATGTCGTCAGCGTGGACTCGGTGTGGGCCTCGCTGCGAACCCTGATCCGGTTCGTCCGAACGGCCCTCGTGATCATGCTGGTCTTCGTCTATCTGCAGTACGTGCTGGCGCTCTTTCCTCAGACGCGCCCGATCGCCTGGAGCCTCACAGGCTACGTCATCCGGCCTCTCGCCAAGCTGTGGGAGGCGTTCACCACGGCGATCCCGGATCTGATGTTTCTCGCGGTGTTGTTCGTCGTCGTGCGGTTCCTCCTGAAGCTCATCCATCGGTTCTTCGACGCCGTGGACGAGGGCCGGATTGAGTTCGCACACTTCGAGCGGGAATGGGCCATCCCCACCTACAAGCTCCTGCGCGTGCTCGTCGTCGCCTTTGCCATCGTCGTCGGGTTCCCCTACATTCCGGGATCGAGCAGCGACGCCTTCAAAGGGGTCTCGCTGTTTCTCGGCGTGATGTTCTCCCTGGGATCGTCATCCTTGCTGGCAAACGTGCTGGCGGGCTATTCGTTGAACTACCGCCGCGCGTTCAAGGTCGGCGACCGCGTGAAGATCGGCGACGTGGCAGGCGAGGTGTCCGCCGTCCGGCTGCAGGTGACGCACGTGCGGACCATCCGGAACGAGGAGGTCACCGTCCCGAACTCCGTCGTCCTGGGCACCCACGTCGTCAACTACAGCGCGCTCGCCCGCGCCAAGGGCCTGATCCTCACGACCACCGTCGGGATCGGGTACGAGACGCCGTGGCGGCAGGTCGAGGCGATGCTCATCGAGGCCGCCCGCCGGACGCCGGGGCTGCTGCCCGAGCCCCCGCCGTTCATCCGGCAGCAGGCTCTCGGGGATTTCGCCGTTACCTACGCGCTGTGCGTGTACACGGACCAGCCGCTGAAGATGGAAGCCATCTATACAGACCTGCACCGGAACGTGCTCGACGTGTTCAACGAGTACGGGGTGCAGATCATGACGCCGGCCTACGAAGGCGATCCTGAGATACCCAAGGTGGTCCCGAAGGACCAGTGGTTTGCGGCGCCAGCCACAGCCGAACCGCCTCGCGACCGGAAGGATTCCAAGGGATAGAACACCGCAGCGGGCCGCACCGCCGGTCAGAAGCGGTAGATCGTCGAGATCGAATAGAGACCGAGGCCCTTGCCGGCGATCGTCCGCTCGAGGAACCCGCCGGACTGCATGCGCATGATGGCCCCCGTGATCTGCAGGTGGCGCCTTGCCTGCCAGACCGTGAAGATGTTGAACGACGAACCGACGTAGCGGCCGGTGCCGGCAGTCGGGCGGGCCATCACCTGCAGGTTGACGTTGTAGAGGCCGTCGCCCGTGGACGAGCGCCAGTAGTTTGGCTGCTCGAAGCCCAGGATGAAGTTCTTGCGGGGCGTCACCGTGATCGTCGGGGTCACATCGGTCATGTTCGTCGGGCCGAAGAGCCCCACGATGCCGGCGTAGCTCGAACCGGGAAACAGCGGGTTGAACGACTGCAAGTGCGGGTCTGCCGCGTCGTGATCACCCGACGCCGAATTGAAACGGACGCTGAGGCGTGGCGACCACCGGGTCTTGCTGAATCCATGGCCCGTCTCGGTCGAGACCGCCCACGCGCGGGCGGCCACGTCGTTGAACGAGCCGGCCTGGAAAATGACGTCGTAGTTGAGATCGAGGTGGGGGCCCGATCCCCGCCAGGACACGCCGAACGTGTGTCGCAGATCGCGCCCCAGGCCCTGCGCGAACCTGGCGTCGTCGTTCTTCACACCGAGGTAGTAGAGGACCAGCAGCCCCTTTACCCACCGCGGGCTGGGCCGTGCCGCCGCCACGCCCCAGAACTTCACGCCTCTCAGCGGATCGTCGTCGAGCACGCCTTTGCTCATCTCCGTGAGGAGCGCAACCGCGCCTTCCACGGTCCAGGAGCCACTGCCGAAGACCAGCCGCGCCCCGTCGAAACTGCGCTTGGTATTGAGCCCAGGGCTGGCCGAGATGAGCCGGCTGCTGCCTATCGTCAGCTCCTGTCGCCCGATGCGAAGATTGAACCGTTTGTCCTGTCCGGGCCGCCGCCGCCACTCGAAGAATGCCTGGTGAAGGTCGAAGGTGTTCTGGTCCGTCGGGCGGGTCGCCCCGATCTTGCCGTTGATGATGCCGCTCTGGAACTCCGTGAAGACGCGAACGCGCGGCCCGAGACGGACGTCCGCGCCGAAGAGATACCGCTGGAGAAGGTAGTTGTCGCGGACAGAAGGAAGGGTTTCACTGCCCTTGAGACGGAAACCCTCGGGGCGAAAGCGGATCTCCGACGACAGCGTGACGAATCCTTCGTTGCCGAAAGGAATGTACTTCGCCCAGTCCCACCAGTCGGTGCGATTGGCCGGGTTCTTCAGTGCGCTCCAGTCCTCGTTGGCCGCATTCGGCTGGTAGGCCGGCCGCAGCACGACTCGCGCCGGTGGAGTCGGTTGAGTCGACGCCGTTTGCGGTGAGGCCGGCGCTGGAGCCTGTTGTCCGGTTGGCGGCCCGGCCTGCTGCACGGCGGCTAGGACGGGCCCGGACAGCGCACCGACGAAGACGCCGATCACAAGGGCGAGATGTCCGATTCGACGAACGTCCATACTTAACGAGCTTCCCGAGAGTATCTCACGGAAGGCGAGTAACCGTGGCGCCGCGCGGTTCGCGGACGATCGGTCGTGGCTATCCGGGGAGCGCAACCTTGAACCGGTCTTCTGTTTCCAGGACGTGGGGCGAGGATACAATGGCTCGAGCCTCAATCCCCATGCGCTTCGGCGACAGGACGTTGACACCCAGCCAGACGCTCAACGGCCTGGCGTTCGGACCGGGGATCGCGTGCTGACGAAGAAGGGGCCCGTTTCGACCAGGGATACCGTGGGAAGAAACCAGCGAGGCAGAGATGCTCTCCGGGAGGGTGTGATGAACAGAGTGCGCGTCGTTCTGGCAACTGCGTTGTGTCTGGCGGCCATTGTCGCCGTCACGGCCGTCGTGCCGCTGGCGGCGCAGGACAAGAAGCCTGAACGCTACATCTTCAGCGCGTTCGCCGTCAACATGGGTTCCGGCCCAAACGCGGGCGTCATAGATATCGCGCTCGAGCGGCTCTCCTCGGATGAAGAGCGCGCGAACCTGATTGCGGCCTTCATGGAGAAAGGGCAGGACGCGCTCCTCAAGGCACTGGAGAAGGTGAAGCCGAGGGTGGGGTACATCCGGACACCCAACTCTTTGGGCTACGACCTGCAGTACGCGTTCCGGTTCGTCAAGGCGGACGGGTCGGGCCGGATCGTCGAGAAGTGACCGCCCGCCGGGTTCAGCACGTGCAGTCGGATGCCCCGGGCGAGCGCCTCCGGGTCGCCGGAAATCTTCC
>JAPKZP010000074.1 GCA_026393735.1 Acidobacteriota bacterium | reverse complement strand
GTCGATCGCCACGTCGCTCGGCCGCAAGTTCGTCCGGGTCTCGCTGGGCGGCATGCGTGACGAGGCGGAGATCCGCGGGCACCGCCGCACGTACATCGGCGCCCTTCCGGGCCAGGTCGTACAGGGGCTGCGCCGCGCGGAGTCCAAGAACCCCGTGTTCATCCTCGACGAGATTGACAAGCTGGGATCCGACTTCCGCGGAGACCCGGCTTCGGCGCTCCTCGAGGTGCTGGACCCGGAGCAGAACAACACGTTCCGGGATCACTACCTCGACGTGCCGTTCGACCTTTCCGAGGTGCTCTTCATCACCACGGCGAACGTGCTCGATCCGGTTGCGCCGGCTCTGCGCGATCGCATGGAAGTCCTCGAGCTGCCCGGCTACACCGAAGAGGAGAAGCTCAAGATCGCGCGCGAGCACCTGGTGGCCAAGCAGGTCCAGAACCACGGCCTGACGGCCGAGTGCATCACGTTCTCCGACGATGCCCTGCACGCGGTTGTCAGGGGCTACACGCGCGAGGCGGGCGTGCGGAACCTCGAGCGCGAGATCGCCGCGCTCTGCCGCAAGGTCGCGCGCAGGCGCGCCGAGGGCGACGAGTCCGCCGTCGTCGTGACGCCCGATCTCGTTGTCGCCCTCCTCGGGGCGCCGAAGTTCCTCGACGAAGAGGTGGAGGAACGCACCAAGAACCCGGGCGTTTCGATCGGGCTCGCGTGGACGCCTGCCGGAGGCGAGGTGCTGTTCATCGAGGCGTCGCACATGCGCGGCGCCGGGCTTCTCACGCTGACCGGCCACCTCGGCGACGTCATGAAGGAGTCGGCGCGCGCGGCGCTGTCCTGGCTGAGGGCGAACGGCGGGCGCTACGGGCTGACCGGCGATTTCTTCCGCGATGCGGAGATCCACCTGCACGTGCCGTCCGGTGCGATCCCGAAGGACGGCCCGTCGGCGGGCGTGGCGATGGTGACGGCCCTCGCCTCGGAAATGACGGGACGGCCCGTGCGCGGCGACCTGGCAATGACCGGCGAGATCACGCTGAGCGGACGCGTGCTGCCGGTCGGGGGCATCAAGGAGAAGGTTCTGGCGGCGCGCCGCGTCGGCATCCGGCACGTCGCCCTGCCGTGGCAGAACGAGAAGAACATCAAGGAAGACATCAGCGAGGACTTGCGGCGGGACCTGACCGTCCATTTCGTCACGACGATTGACGAGGTCCTGGCGCTCGCGCTGCTGCCGGCTCCCGTCTCTCCACCTGACGGCCCGGATGCCGCGGAACCGAACGCCGCTGCCGCCGCCGAGATGCCGGGCTCGCCGCTGGCGCCCGGGCCCGTCACGCCCAGCGCCTAGCAGCGCATCCCGCTGGCGGGTTCATGAAGGTCGTCTACTCGAGCCGTTACCACGTCGACATCGGCGCGCACGTGTTCCGCATGGGCAAGTACGCGCTCGTCCGCGACGAACTGATCGCGCGCCGCTTCCTCCAGCCCTCGGACATCCTCGAGCCGGTGGCGGCTACGGACGACGAGCTCGGCCTGGTGCATTCGGCGGAGTACCTGGAAAAGACCCGCACGGGCGCGTTCCGGCCCTCGGAGCTGGCGTTGCTCGAACTGCCATGGTCGCCCGACATCGCGGAGGGCTTTCGGCTGATGGCGGGTGGGACCATCCTCGCGGCGCGGCAGGCCTGCGCGGATGGCCGAAGCCTCGCCGCGCCTCCGCCCGGCGCGGCATCCAGGCACCCGTGGCCGCTGGCCGCGTCGGCCAACCTGGGTGGCGGCTTCCACCACGCATTTCCCTCGCACGGCGAGGGCTTCTGCCTCTACAACGACGTCGCCATCGCGATTCGCGTGCTGCTCCGCGACAAGACGATCCGGCGCGCGGCGGTCGTCGATGTCGACGTGCACCAGGGAAACGGAACGGCCTTCTGCTTCGACGGTGACGCGGACGTGTTCACGTTCTCGATTCACCAGGAGAACAACTACCCGCACGTCAAGCCCAGCGGCTCGTTGGACGTCGGGTTGCGGGATGGCGCCGACGATCACGACTACCTGTGTGCGCTCGAGCGGGCCGTACCCTCGGTCATCGCCAGCCGGCCCGACCTGATCGTCTACGTCGCCGGGGCGGACCCGTTCGTCGACGACCAGTTGGGCGGCCTCGACCTGACCTTCGAAGGGCTCCGGGGACGCGACTACCTGGTGCTGTCCGCCGCCCGCGACGCGAGGATTCCCGTCGTCATCGTGTTCGCGGGCGGGTACGCCCGCCGCGCGGACGACACGGCCGCGATCCACCTCGCAACGATCGAGGAAGCGCTCCGCCTGGGCGCGTAGCAGCCCGCAGCTTGCGTACGCGCGCGGGGCGCGCGGCCGGTTGACCGCGCGCCCCGTGACGATGTCAGTTGTCGTCCAGCGTCGCGACAGACGAGTGTCGGGTTACGCCTCCTGGCTCTCCGGCCAGTTGCGGCGTTCGAGGAACGTCATGGGTTCCAGCTGCCGCCCGTGCGGGAACTTGCGCGCGTCCCGGCGCGCCGACCAGAGCAGCACCGGGCCCGCGATGCGATCCACCCAGCGCGTCAAGCTTCCCAGTTCGCGTTCCATGTCCTTCCGCAGCTCGTGGATCTTCTCGCTGACCTCGGCATTGGACTTCCGCAGGTATTTCTCCATCGCGAACAGCGCGGCGCCGTAGCCTGTGCGCAGGTGGCGGCCGTATTCCCGCGCCCGGGCGCGGACGCGCGGATCCGGATCGTTGTGGTAGCGCCGCCAGCCTTCCATCATCGTGCGGGCCAGCCGGTACACGCTCGGGCCGTTGCGTTCGTAGTCGCGCCGGAATGCCCAGTCGAGCAGTGTCTTGGACTGCTCGCGCGGGATCGCCGCATGCTGGAAGTTGAAGTGATCCTGGCCGTGGATGTCCGCCAGGTCCACGTCGGGCAGCAGGCGTCCCTGGTCCACCATCTCCTGGTACAGCGGCGTGCCGGGGACCGGGGTGTAGAGCATGAACTGGTGGAAGTCGGTGTCGTGCGAGACCGCGTGCTCGATTTCCTGCGTGATGTTCTCAGGCGTGTGGTGCTCGAGGCCCACGATCGTCGAGCCGAGCACGCCGATGCCGTGCGCCTGCAGCTCCTTCGTCAGCGCCAGCGTGTCGGCGCCCTTCAGCTTGCTGTAGGCGCTGCGCGGCGCCTCGAGGCCCATCCAGACCCAGCTGATGCCGAGCTCGACGAGCTCGCGCATCGAGTACTTCGAGAGCGCGTTCGCCGACGAGAAGACGTAGAGCTGCCAGGCCTTCCCCTTCGCTTTCATGTGCTCCAGCAGCTCCATCGCGCGTTCCCGGTAGAGCAGGAAGTTCTCGTCCATCACGAAGAACGTCGAGACCCCGAGCCGCGACTCCGCGTCGCACATGGCTTTGAAGATCTCCTGGCCCTTCTCGAAGAAATTGACCACGTGGCCCTTGCCGCCGAAGAACGCCGACGTCGTGCAGAAGTTGCACCCCATCGGGCAGCCGACCGACGGAATGATCGTGGCGGCCTTGTTGCCCCCGCCCTGCGGCCCGTGCAGGCCCATCACGCGGAAGCCGAACGACGAGGGGATGACCGGGTGCTGAATGGGCGCGTCCGTCGGCTCGCCGAGGAACTCGCGGAACCACGACACGCCTTCGCCCTTGACGATGTGATCCGCGTCGACCATGTGCTGGATGCCGGGGATCGCCGTGACGTGTCCGCCGATCACGATCGCCGACTGCGGCGAGTGCTCGCGCACCAGGCGGCACATCTCGCGCACCTTGCCGACATTCACGATGATGCTCGAGATGCCCACGATGTCGTAGGCCTGGGCCTTCAGTTCCTCGATGAAGCGCTCGCGCGTCGGGAAGTCGAGGACCGCGCAGGGCGCGGAGATGTTGTGCTGGATGAAGATGATGCCCCACGACCGGTGAAACATGCGGAGCGAGAACGGCCCCTGCTCGCGCGTGACCTGGTTGTGGTAGAGCTCCATCGGGTTGATCGATCGGCTGCCGTACTGATCATCCTGGGCGTAGGGGCCGAACACAGAGGAGAGGAGCACGCGGGCGCTGGTCCCCTTGGGGTGCCGGGACGAGGGGTGTTGCATCAGTCGGGATCCTTGCTGACGAAGAGACGGATTACCAGGGCGGCCCGTACAACACGGACCGGCCGACTCGCCACTTTGGGGGGAAATGGAGAGGGGCCACTGAAACGGTCACAGGGCCTACGCAGGGCGGTAACGAGCCCGCCACGCGAATACGGGTAGTTGCAACCGGTACCTTCATCATACGCCTGTGTCGCGCGCGGGACAAACGAAGGGGCACCGCGGTCCTACGCCAGCGTGAGTCCCCAGGCCGTCTTCAGGTCGATGATGTCGCCTCGGCGGACCATGTCCCGCGCGTCTGCCAGCGGGAACACCTGCACGCGGATGTCCTCGTCCTCGTCCTTCTCGGCCCGCGGCCCGCTCGGGTCCGGCGCGTGGAGGCCCGAGAGCCGGTAGTAGTTCATCACCTCGGTGCAGAATCCTGGTGTCGGGTACCACGCGCCCGCGAACTCCACGCGGTCCGGCACCATCCCGATCTCCTCTTCGCACTCGCGTGCCGCGGCGGCCCCGGGATCCTCGCCCGCCTCGAGACTGCCGGCCGGCAGCTCCCAGATCCATCGATCGAGGGCGTACCGGTACTGACGGATGAGCACGACATGGTTGTCGTCCCGCATGGGCAGCAATACCACCGACCCCGGGTGCCGGACGATATCAAGCGTCACCGTGCGACCGTTGGGCAGCGTCACGCGGTCTGCGGTCACCGTGAAGATCCGGCCGCGGAATTCCTCATTCTGGGAACGTCGTGTGCCCGTCTTTTCGTCCATGGCGTCCAATCCCGTATCCCGTATCCCGTATCCCGTATCCCGTATCCCGTATCCCGTATCCCGTATCCTGAATCCAACACCGCGGGTCCTGACCACCCCCGCGTCGTGCCCGGGCGAAGGCGGGAAACCTAGTTTCCGTTTTCCTCGTCCGCGGCGGCCTTCGCCCGCTCCACCAGTTCGTCGAGGACGTCCTGCAGGTCGACAGGCAGGGGAGCCGTGAACTCGAGGCGGCGGCCGGGTTCCGTCGGGTGGATGAAGGAGAGCCGTTGCGCGTGCAGGAAGGGCCGTTCGAGGCGGAGCACCGCGCGCAGGTGGGCCGGCATGTGGCGCCGGACGCCGCCGTACGTGGTGTCGCCCACGATGGGATGTCCGATTCCGCTCAGGTGCACGCGAATCTGGTGCGTCCGGCCCGTCGCGATGGCCACGTGGAGGTACGACACGCCCTTGAGGAACTGCGCGCGCGTGACCCGCGTGACCGCCGATCGCGCATGACGGGCCCGGTTCGACATCTTCTGCCGGTCGTTCGGATCGCGGCCGATGGCGGCGTCGATCCGGCGGCCCTGTTGCACGAGACCCCACACGAGGGCGACGTATTCCTTCTCGACCTCCCGGTCGTGGAACTGACGCGCCATCTCGCGGTGCGACGCGTCGTTCTTGGCGACCACCATCACTCCGGACGTCCCGCGGTCGAGCCGGTGCACGATTCCCGGCCGCAGTTCGCCGCCGATGCCGCTCAGGTCGTCCACGTAATGGAGCAGCGCGTTGACCAGCGTGCCGCCGGTGTGCCCCGGCGCGGGGTGCACGACCATGCCGGCCGGCTTGTTGACGACGATGAGATCGGCGTCCTCGAACAGCACGTCGATGGGCAGGGCTTCAGGCTGCGGCGTGGCGGGTGCCGGGTCCGGGACGTCCACCGTCACCGTGTCTCCCGCCCGCGTGAGGTAGTTCGGCTTCGCGTCGTGCCCGCCCACGCGGATCTGCCCCTCCTTGATGAGGCGCTGGATCTGCGACCGCGACTGGCCCGGCACCTGCTCGACCACGAAATGATCGAGGCGCTGGCCCGACTGATCGGCGGTGACGGGGAGTTCGAGGTGTTGCATGTGGCCCGGCCTTCGTGTCGACGCCGGCGCGCTCCCGGGCTAGCGCCCGCGCTTCTTGCGCGGCGCCGCCTGGACAGGATCCAGGGCCGCAGGTGTCCTGCTGCCCAGCACGATGAGCATCACGATGGCCAGCGGCACCAGGCCCATGGAAATCCACTGTGAGGTCGAGAAGCCCATGGTCATGCCTCGGGGATCGCCGCGGAACATCTCAATGACGAACCGAGAGAGACCGTAGAGCAGGATGTAGACCCAGAAGGTCCATCCCGCACGCTTCCGCCAGAAGCGCTCCGTCAGCAGCAGGAAGACCAGGATCAGGAACTCAGTGCCGGCCTCGTACATCTGCGTCGGGTGCAGCGCGACGTGGAGCGGCGTGCCGACGTTGCTTGCGGCGAACGGGTCGCTGAACGTGATGCCCCACGGAAGCGACGTCGGCGTGCCGTAACAGCAGCCGGCCAGCAGGCAGCCGAACCGGCCCACGACGTGGCCGAGGGCGATGCCGGGAGCGATGGCGTCCGCCGTCGGCCAGACGGGCAGCCTGTGCCTGCGGACGTACCACATGCCCACGAGGAACGCGACGACCAGGCCGCCGTAGAAGACGCCGCCCGATCGCGCGAGCGTCCACAGTTCGGCCGGCTGCCGCCGGAAGTAGTCGAAGTCGACGATGAGCAGCAGTAGCTTTGCCCCGACGAGCGCGGAGATGATGATGTAGATGCCCAGGTCGAGGACGCGATCGGCGTCGAGGCCGAACGCCCGGGCCCGGCGCACCGCGAAGTACAGCGCCAGCAGGTAGGCGGTCGCGAGCAGCACGCCGTAGCTGTAGACGGTCAGTGGCCCGAGTTCAAGAAGTCGTGGATACATGCCTGCCCAATCCAATCATGTCGATCATCATGGCCACGACGCCCAGCGTGATGGCCGAGTCCGCGACGTTGAAAGCCCAGAAATGCCACGTGCCGAAGACGACGTCGACGTAGTCCACCACCGACCCGAGGGCCAGGCGGTCGATCAGGTTGCCGACGGCGCCGCCGAGGATCATGGCGAGGCCGACGCGCGCGACGCGCTCGTGCGGCGACACGCGTGCCGCGTAGAAGGCGATGGCCACCAGGGCCGCCGTCGCCACCAGCGCCACGACCGCAGACTTGTACGGGAAATCCACGGCATTGAGAAAGCCGAACGCCGCGCCGGTGTTGCGCACGTGCGTCAGGTACAGGAAGCCGGGCACGACGGTCACGCTCTCGTGCAACGGGATGTCGGCGCGGACGATTGCCTTCGCCACCTGGTCGGCCACGACGATGGCCGACGCCAGGCCGATCTCGAGGCGGTGGAGCCGGCGGTGATCGGTCAACGCCCCCGGGGACTCGACGCCGGCGCTCATCGGGCTCCCGCCAGCGCGTTGTCGCAGCGCGGGCAGACGCCCTCGCGGCCGGCCGCCGCCGACACGGCCGGCACGTAGCGCCAGCAGCGATCGCATTTGGCGCCCCCGGCCCGGGCGGTCACGATGTGCACCGCGCTGCCCTCGCTCTCGACGAACACCGATCCCTCGACAGGGTCCGTCCCGGCGCCGGGCGGATCGGTCCGGTCGTCGACCTGCGAGGTGATGAAGAGGGCCGGCAGCTGGCTCCAGCTCGCGGCGAGCAGGTCGGCCATCGCGCCCGTGCCCCGCAGGTGCACGACCGCTTCGAGCGACTGCCCGATCGTCTTCGACTGGCGGAGCTTCTCGAGCTCGGCATTCACGGCGGCCCGCAGCTTCAGCAGCCGCGACCAGCGGGCGACGAGTTCGTCGTTCTGGAAGAGGTGCACGAGTGTCGGGAACTCGGCCAGGTGCACGGACTCCTCCCGCTCGCCGGGCAGGTGCGTCCAGAACTCCTCGGCCAGCACGGGCAGCACGGGGGCAATGAGCCGAGCCAGACCGTCGGCAATCGCGAACATCGCGGTCTGGGCCGACCGCCGCGCGCGGTCGCCTGCCGCCAGCGTGTAGACGCGGTCCTTCGAGACGTCCACGTAGAACGCGCTGATGTCGACGGTGACGAAGGCGTTCACGGCCTGGAAGACGGCGGGGAAGTCGTACTGCTCGTAGGCCGCGCGCACCCGTGCCGCGAGGTCGCCGTACCGCGCCATCGCGAAACGGTCCACTTCGTCCATGACGAGCGGCGGCACCATGTCGGTTGCCGGGTTGAAATCGGCGAGGTTCGCGACGAGGATGCGCAGCGTGTTGCGCAGCTTGCGGTACGCTTCGACCACCCGCGCCAGAATCTCCGGGCCGAACCGCACTTCCTCCCGGTAGTCCACGCTGGCGACCCAGAGCCGCAGGATCTCGGCCCCGCTCTGCGTGATGATCTGCTCGGGCGGCACGTCGTTCCCGAGCGACTTCGACATCTTCTTGCCGTCCTCGGTCACAACGAAGCCGTGTGTGACCACCTGGTTGAACGGCGCGCGGCCGCGCGTGCCGAGGCCCACGAGCATCGAGCTCTGGAACCACCCGCGATACTGGTCCGTGCCCTCGAGGTAGAGATCGGCCGGCCAGCGCAGTTCCGGATGCACGGCCAGCACGGCTTCATGGCTCGATCCCGAGTCGAACCAGACGTCGAGGATGTCCTTCTCGCGTTCGAAGCCGGTGCCGCCGCAGGACGGGCACGCGAAGCCGTCGGGGACGAAATCCGCGAGCGGACGCTCGTACCAGGCCTCGGCGCCATCCTTCTCGAAGGCCTGCGCCGCCCGCTCGACAAGCTCTGTCGTCAGCGTCGCCGTGCCGCACGACGTGCAGGTGATCGCCGGGATGGGCACCCCCCACGACCGCTGGCGCGAGATGCACCAGTCAGGCCGGGTCTCGAACATGCCCCTCATGCGATCGCCGCCCCAGGCCGGGAACCACTCGACGCGCTCCGCTTCCGCGGTGGCGCGCGCGCGCAGGCCCGTGTCATCCATCCCGATGAACCACTGCGACGTGGCGAGGAAGATGACCGGGTTGTGGCAGCGCCAGCAATGGGGGTAGGAGTGCTCGAATTGCTGCTTTTTCCAGAGCCGGCCTGCGTCGGCGAGCGCGTCCTCGACCTTCGGGTTCGCCTCGAACACCGTCAGGCCGGCGAACCGCTCGACGGTGTCCAGGAACCGGCCGTCCCCGCCGACGGGCGCGTAGATTTCAAGCCCGTACCGCACGCCGGTGCGGAAGTCGTCGCTGCCATGCCCCGGTGCGGTGTGCACCACGCCCGTGCCCGTGTCGAGGGTGACGTAGTCGGCCAGCACGCCCACCGAGTCGCGGGCGTAGAGCGGGTGGCGGAACTTCAGTCCCTCGAAGACGGCGCCGGACACGGTGACGATCGGCTCACCGAACGCCCTGTCGAGGTCCTTTGCCAGGCCTTCGGCAAGCGCTTCGGCCACGACCACGACACGGCCATCGACAGGGTAGGCTCCGTAGCGCGCCTCGGGATGAAACGCCAGGGCGAGGTTCGACGGGATCGTCCACGGGGTGGTCGTCCAGATGAGGGCGGACACGGCTCGTCCCGCCAGTTCCGGGACGCGCGCAGACAGGTCGGCCTGGCTGGCTTCGCCGAGCGGGAATTCGACATAGATCGAGGGCGAGGTGTGCGTGTCGTACTCGACCTCGGCTTCGGCGAGCGCCGTGCGGCAGTGGATGCACCAGTGGACGGGCTTCTTGCCTTTGTAGACCATGCCCTGCCCGACGAACTTGCCGAGAGCCCGCACGATGGCCGCCTGGTACCGGTAGTCCATCGTCAGGTAGGGGTCGTCCCAGTCGCCGAGCACGCCGAGCCGCTTGAACTGTGCCCGCTGGACGTTCATGTAGCGCATCGCGTACTCCCGGCAGGCGCGGCGCAGATCGGCCACGCTCATCCGGGTCTTCTTCGAGCCCAGTTCCTTGAGGAGTTTCAGTTCGATCGGCAGGCCGTGGCAGTCCCAGCCCGGCACGTACGGCGAATCGAAACCCATCATCGAACGGGACCGCACGACGATGTCCTTCAGCACCTTGTTGAGCGCCGTACCGAGATGGATGTCGCCATTGGCGTAGGGAGGCCCGTCGTGGAGAATGAACACGGGAGCGCCGCGGCGGCGATCGCGCAGCTTGCGGTAGAGGTCGGTCGCCTCCCAGTGGGCCAGCATCTGCGGCTCGGTCGTCTGCAGATTGGCCTTCATCGGGAAGGCGGTCTTGGGCAGATTAAGGGTGTCTTTCCAGTCGGCCATGGTGATCTTCTTATTCTAGTCCGAAAGCGCGAAAAGCCCGGCCCGGCGCGTGAAGGCGCGCCGAACCGGGCCCCATAGCCGGTCCCACCCGACAAGCAGGCAGCTGCTAGCGCCGCCCGACTCTGACCTCGACGCGGAACTCGCCGCGGTTGTCCGGGCAATGGTCGTCGTTGACGCCCAGCCAGAGTTCGCCGGCAGCCGGCATGCCCAGCGGCTGCCGCTGGTCGCCGATGCCGAACGGCCGCGATGAGCCCACCCGCCCAATCAACGCGCCGACCGGGACCTCCGGCAGAGGAGCGCTATCCGACTGCCGCCCCAACTTGGATCCCGTGACCACCGCCGTGTCGTTGCGGTTCTCACTGAGCTGGATCTCACCCGAGCCGTTGAACGACACCGTCTGGCCACGGTTCACGTAGATCCCTGTGTCCGTCCAGCACTGGCGTGCCGGCACCGGGATCCCGGCGCCCCCCGACTCCAGTTCCGCCTGGCCGCTCGAGGACGCGCTTCCGGACGGCATGCCCTCCCAGCGGGCGAGGTAGATCCGTGCCACGTCGTAGGAGTCGAAGTCCTGGTTGCCATCGGGTGTGCGAACGCTCAGGCGAAGCGGGTCGTTGCCGCCGATGTCAATCAGGCGGCCGGCGACGATGTCGCCGCTGCGCAGCACGATGAACGGGCGGCCCTCCTGCATCCGGGCGACCTCGTTCGCCGGGAAATTGCTGCCCATGAACGAGATGACCGCAACGTCGTTGGCGGGGATGTCCTGATCGACACCCCCTGTGCGGATCGTGTACCCGGCGCCGCTCAGATCGATCAACTGGCCGCGAACCTGATCGCCGGAGCGGAGAATCAGCAACGCCTGCGGAGCCGCAATTACTGTCACCGACGCTGCGAGCACGAGCGCGACAGCGGATGCGGCGAGGAGTCTCTTCACCATGACCATGCCTCCCGGCCTTCGATGCATGTCTACATCCCTTCCCAGCGGGCGAGGAACACGCGCGCGACGTCGCTCGAACTGAAGTCCTGGTTGCCGTTCTCGGTGCGGACACTCAGGCGCAGCGGATTCGTTCCGCCGATGTCGATGAGCCGGCCGTAGACGATATCGCCGTTGCGCATCGAGATGAACGCCCGGCCTTCCGCCATCTTCGCGGCCTCGGCGCGCGGGATGGCGCCGCCGACGAAGTCGACCAGGGCCACGTCATTGGCGGGGATGTTCTGGTCGACGCCGCCCGACTTGATCGAGAATCCCACGCCTCCGAGATCGATGAGCTCGCCGCGGACGCGGTCACCGTTCCTGAGGGTCAGTGTGGCCTGAGGCGCCGCGAGCAGCGCGGCAGTCGACGCTACGACGACGAGCGCGACGAGAACCAGCGGGATGTGCTTTCTCATGCGGTACTCCTTCTCTGGGGGCCTGGACGGAAGACCCGTGACGATTTAGGGTGCCTTCAGGGTATCACGAGGCCGGTATAATGAACCCGCTTCCGTCCGGGTTCCCCGTTGCCCATGACACAAGCGGTCTTCTTCGACGTGGATTTTACCCTGATCTACCCGGGGCCGACGCTCCAGGGGGAGGGGTATGAGTTCTTCTGCGCGCGCCGCGGGGTCACGGTCGATCCGGCGATGTTCCGGGCCGCCGTCGCGAAGGCGGCACCCGTCCTCGACGAGGTGAAGGCCCACAACTACGACGCCCAGGTCTTCATCGACTACACACGGACGATTATCGAGCAGATGGGCGGGCGGGGTCCGGCCACCGAACTGGCCGCGACGGACATCTACGAAGAGTGGGCCGCCTGCCACCACTTCTTCCTGTACGACGACGCCGAGCCGGTGCTGCGGGCGCTCGCGGCGGCGGGGCTGCGCATCGGGCTGATCTCCAACACCCAGCGGCCGCTCGACGAATTCGCGTCCCACTTCGCGCTGGACGGCCTGATCTCGGCGTCGGTGTCATCCGCGCAGTTCGGCTATCTCAAGCCGCATCCCTCGATCTTCGAGGCGGCCCTCGCGTCGATCGGCGTGCCGGCAGGCGAATCTGTGATGGTGGGGGACAGCGTGACGCACGACATCGAAGGCGCGCGGCAGATCGGCATGCGCGCCGTGCTGCTGCGTCGGGCGGGCGCCGGGCTCACGAGCCCCCTGCAGCGTTCGCTCGGCGCGGGGTACGAGGATGTCCCCGTCATCGCGTCGCTGTCGGAGTTGCCCGCGCTGCTCCTGGCGAATCCCGAGTCCCGAACCCCGCTTGCCGCGCCGGAGTCCGACACCTCGGGACCGGGCGGAGGCGGGAATCCCGAGTCCCGTCCGTCATGACCATCCGCCCGCTGCACGCCATCGACGAGTTCCGCCAGGTGCTCGAACTCGAGAAGGCCATCTGGGGATACGAGGACGCCGGCGATGCGGTGGGCATCCCCGTGTTCGTGATTACCGTGAAGCGGGGTGGCATCCTCCTGGGCGCCTTCGACGGCGGCCGGATGATCGGATTCGTCTACTCGCTGGTGGGCCTGAAACACGGCCGCCCCATGCAGTGGTCGCACATGCTGGGCGTGGTGCCGGAGCACCGCGCGTCGGGCATCGGCCGCGTCCTGAAGCTCGAGCAGCGGCGCCTGGCCCTCGACATGGGTCTCGACCTGATGGAGTGGACCTACGACCCGCTCGTTGCCGTGAACGCGCACCTCAACTTCCGGCGCCTCGGCGTCGTCGTCGAGGACTACGTGCTGAACGCGTACGGGGATTCGAGCAGCTCGTTGCACAAGGGCACGCCCACCGATCGGTTCATCGCGCAGTGGTGGATGCGGACCCCGCGCGTCGAAACCATCGTGTCTGCCCCGGCGGCAGACCCTGCACCCCTGCCGGACGCGCCGCCGGTGAATCGGGTGATCGACGACGGGACGTGGCTGGCGTGCGCCGGCGTGGACGTGACGCGCGAGGATCCCGTGGTCGTGATGTCCATTCCTGCCGGTTTCAACGACATGCTGGAGCGCGAGCCGGCACTCGGAGACGAGTGGCGGATGGCCTCGCGCGAGGTCTTCGGTCACTATCTCGCGCGAGGCTATCGCGTGGTGGACTTCAGCTTCGGCCCGGGCGCTCGGGAAGGGCGGTATCTGCTGTCGTCGGTCCCTGAAGCCCGGCGGGCGTAGGCCCAGGGGCCGCCCGCCGCTCATCGCGCGCCGTCACCACGAGCGAGGCGGCAATCGCAAGCGCCAGGATCCCCGCCACGACGCCGAGCGAGATCCCGATCGGAATCTTGTAGAGATCCACCATCATCATCTTCGCGCCCACGAACACCAGCACGGCCGCCAGCCCGGGCTTCAGGTAGAGGAACCGGTTCATGACGCCGGCGAGCAGGAAGTACATGGCCCGCAGGCCGAGGATGGCGAAGATGTTCGACGTGAACACGATGAACGGATCCCGCGTGACGGCGAACACCGCGGGGATCGAGTC
>JAPKZP010000488.1 GCA_026393735.1 Acidobacteriota bacterium | reverse complement strand
AGCCCGCGGGTCGCCGCTGCAACTCGTCCCGGGCGGCCTCGAGCGCCTCGTCGAGATTGGTCACGGTGCCATCCAACTGCCGCTCGTACACGGCCTTTACGATCTGCCCGATGCGCGGGCCGGGCGTGAGGCCCATGGCCAGCAGGTGCCGGCCCATCAGGATAGAGGCGGGCGGCCGGTGTTCCACGCCGAGCGCCCGCGCCCGCTCGAGGAACCAGTCCATCGCCGAGCAGTCGAAGTCGCCCGTTCGGCCACGGCAGTCGGCTCGCGCGAACCGCGCGAGCAGCTCGAGGTCGACCTTCTGGGCGAGCCGCCGGAAGGCGCCGTCACTCACGGGCGTCGACGACTTGTGCCACATGCCTGGCGCCAGGTGATACGCGGTGAGGCCCACGACGTGGTGGCGCACGTCGAAGCCATCGATGGTGTTGACGTTCAGGCGGTCGAGGAACGCGAGCGTGGGCGCGACGCCGACCGGCTCGTGGTTCGGCGAGCGCGTCCGCCCGTCGATGAAGGCGGTCGTCGCGGGCTTGCCGAAGTCGTGGCAGACGGCGCCGAGCATGACGGCCAGGCCGCGGCCACGGTCGAGGTCGTCAATCTCGCCGCGCGCCTCGTCGATGACCATCAGCGTGTGGATCCAGACGTCGCCTTCCGGGTGCCACTCGGGCTCCTGGGGGCAGCCGACGAGCGCCGCCATCTCGGGCATCAGCGCGTGAACGACGCCGAGGTCGAGGGCCAGGGCGAAGCCCGGCGACGGCCGGAGGGGCAGCCGGAGGAGCTTTTCCACTTCGCCGAAGACGCGCTCGCTTGGCAAGTCATCGAGCGCGATGGCGCGGCAGATGGCCCTCGTCGCTTCGTCCACGGTCAGATCGAAGCGCGCAGCGAAATGCAGCGCCCGCAGTACGCGCAGGCTGTCGTCCGGGAAGGTTCTCTCGTCGACGACCCGCAGCACCCGCCGATCGAGATCGCGGCGGCCGTCGAACGGGTCGAGGTACTCGCCGGTCAGCGGGTCGAAGAGGATTGCGTTGATCGTGAAGTCACGGCGCCGTGCCGCCTCTTCGACGGACATGTGCGGATCGCCGACGACTTCGAAGCCGCGGTGTCCGCGGCCGGCCTTCGACTCGCGGCGCGGCAGCGACACATCGAGACCGGCGACCTTGTAGACGGTGAAGGCTTCGCCGACCGCATCGACGCGGCCGACACGCTCCAGCAGGGCCCGCAGCCGCCCGGACTCGATGCCGTACACCTCGAGGTCGACATCCTTCGATCCATGCCCGAGCAGCCGGTCACGGACCCACCCGCCCACGATGAACGCGCGGCCGCCGGCGTCTCGCACAGCGCGGGCCAGCGCGCGCGTGACGTCCGGGACGTCCGTGGACGCCGATGCGTCGTCGTGTGGCGACCGGACAGGCTCTGTCACAGTGTGGATGAGAGGTCAGGGCGCGGGGGCTACTTCTCCCCGAAGATGCCCTTGAGCACGAACGACACGTTCGCCGGCCGTTCACCCAGCCGGCGCATGAAGTACGGGAACCACTGCTTGCCGAAGGGCACGTACACGCGCATGCGGTAGCCGTCCGCCACGAGCGCCGCCTGGAGGTCGCGCCGGATCCCGTAGAGCATCTGGAACTCGAACCGGTCCTTCGCGATTCCCTTGTCGGCCGCGAACGCCTTCGCGGCGTCGATCATCTTCGGGTCGTGCGTGGCGAGCGCGGGGTAGTGGCCGTCCGTCATCAGGAACTTCATGATGCGGACGTAGGCGGCGTCCACGTCGGCCTTCGCCTGGTAGGCGACGGCCGAGGGCTCCTTGTACGCGCCTTTCACCAGCCGGACCCGCGCGCCAGCCTTCGACACGGCCTTCGCGTCTTCCTCGGCGCGGAAGACCGCCGACTGCAGCACCACGCCCGTGTTCTGGTAGCCCTGCGACCAGACGGCATTGAACATGTCGAGCGTCTTCTGGATGTACGGCGTGTTCTCCATGTCGATGCGCACGAAAAAGCCGTGGGTCTTGGCCAGATCCAGGAGGCGCTTCACGTTGTCGACGCAGACAGCCTGGTCGATGTCGAGACCGAGCTGCGTCGGCTTGATGGAGATGTTCCGATCGATGCCGGCCGCGAGGATCTTCTCGATGAGCGTCACGTAGACCTGTGTCGCCGCCTCGGCCTCCCCCAGCGTCGTGATGCTCTCGCCGAGCTGGTCGAGCGTCAGCCGCATGCCGCTCGCCTGGATGGCGCGGGCGGCCTCGATCGCCTCCTCGGCCGTTTCCCCCGCGATGAACCGCCGCGCAAAGCTCGTGGGCCTGGCCATGCCGTAGTGCGAGGCCAGCGATTCGAGTCCACGGCTTCGCGCGAGGGCGTGGAAGAACGACTTCGAGAGGGCGTCGAGCATGGTGTGGTCCTAGTGAGACGCAGGCTGAAGATGCTGGATCGTGCGGGCGTAGTAGCGCAGCAGGTTGCGGTTGCGGATGCGAATCCGGCTGCCTTCGACGCGCAGGATGTCGCGCCGCTCGAGCGCGGCGACGCCTTCTTCGATGGCTTGCCCGGCGTCGCGCACGGCCAGGTTGGCGTGTGCGTCGCGCAACCGGCCGAGCAGCTCGTCGACGCGGGACTCGAGTTCCCCCCGATCGATCGAGGGCCGCATGGCCGTCGCGACGATCGCCGTCGGCAGCACCTTGTAGAGCTTCCCGATGACGTCGCGCGTGCGATGCGCCAGGTCCAGCACGTCCCGCCGGGATTCGTGGTGGTAGTCACCGAGGGGAATCGGCTCGCCGAACGTCACGAACGCGCGTGTCTTGAAGCCGACCGCCAGGGTCATCATCTCCGCCAGCTCGGCCGTGAAGGGCCGCTGCCGGCGCTTGGTGCCGCCCTGGCGCGCGAGGGCCCGGTCTTCGAGCACGATGTCGTACGCGACGGCGGCGGGCACGATGACGCCATCCGGCACCTCGGCCTGCATCGCGGCATGCAGCAAGCCCGTCTTCGGCGCCTTGATCTCGCCGCTGTAGCTGCGCCCGCCCTCTGGGTAGAAGAAGAGGTCGTGCTCCTTCAGCACCTCGGCGACGTACGCCTTCAGCGTGATCAGGTAGACCGGATCCTTCGTATTGCGCCGGATCGGGATGGCGCCCGTCACGTGGCGCTGGATGAGGCCGAGCGGCCCGCCGAAAAGGTTGATGCCGGCGGCGATGATGGGCGGCCGGATGCCGTGGTCGTCGAGGACCAGCAGCTCCACGATGTAGTCGGTGTGGCTCTTGTGATTCGACACGTAGATCACACGGCCGGCCTTCGTGGCCTGCTGCGGGATCTCGGGATGCTCGACGATGCGCTGGATCTTCCGGAAGATGGGATACAGCGGATGCTGGAGCGAGCGGTACAGACGGTATCGCTGCGTCGTGCGGAGTTCTTCCAGGTAGCCGAAGACCCGCTCGCGCGCGTCGGCCGCGCTCGTGCTGTGGCTGCTGTGCAGCAGCCGGACCATCTCGTCGCGCTCCATCACGGCGCGGATCAACGGATCCTGATGTTCCGTCGTGGTCATCGCTGAGATTCTACGCCGAGACCGGCCCCGCGTCGCCGTGGTATTCCATGTGGCGGCAGATCGCGTCGGCCCTCGCCGAGCCCCGTGTTAGACTTCGCAGGATATTCGCCGCCCTCATGTACAGGTAGATGCCATGACCATGGTGCCCATTGCTTCGCTGGACGCGCAGAGCGCAGGCCAGCAGCGTCGCAACGCGGACTTGCTCGCCGCGTCGCCCATGCTGGGCGCGCGCTTCGAGTCCAGCGTGCTGCCCTTCCGCCTCGATCCGGCCGCCGGTGCGCTGGCGCAGCACGACAGCCTGGCGCTCGCGGCGCTCGAAAAGACGGCTGCCGCCATCGCCATCAGGTCGCTGGCCTCGCTGGCGAAGGCCGGCGACATCGATCACCTGGGGGGCGGGCTCGAACTCATCCCGGCCCTGCTGATGACGCTGGGCATCGTGGACTACGAGGCGCGCCACTTCACGATCGAGCACGGCCACACCAGCATCGGCTACTACGCCGCGCTTTCGGCCCTCGGCTTCCTGCCCGACGCGCGGGTCGTCGAAGCGTTCCGGCGCAGCCTCGACATCGCCGGCCACGTGTCGTGGGTGCCCGGGGGCACCGAACTCAGCTCCGGGCGCCTCGGCGCGATCGTGCCTGTCGCCGTTGGCCAGGCCCTCGGGCTTCGCGCCAACCAGGGCCCGCGCAGCGTCGTGGTCTGCCACTGCGGCGACGCGGGATGGGTCTCCGGCCAGGCGTTGAACGGCTTCATCGCCGCGAGCCTCCACAAAGCCCCGCTGGTCCTGGTGATGCACCGCAATGGCATCCAGTTGTCCGGGACGACGGCACGCGTGATGGATCGGGATCCTCGGCCGATTGTCTCGAGCCTGGGGATCCGCGTGTTGGAGATCGCGTCGCTGCACGATCGGCCGGCACTGTTCCGGGCCTACGCCGAGGCGTTCCAGCTCGCGCAGGCGGGTCAGCCGGCCCTGATCTACCCCTCGGGTTACCGCTCCTCGGCTGACGGGAAGGTCACGCTGGGGACGTTCGGCGAGAAGTACGGCCTGGCGGCGGACGTCGAGCACTTCGCCGCGGCGCACAACGTGCCCGTTTCCACCGAGATCTGGATTCCGGGGTCGCTGATGAGCTT
>JAPKZP010000371.1 GCA_026393735.1 Acidobacteriota bacterium | reverse complement strand
CCCCGCCCGCGCCTGCGGGCGCATCCTTGGCTCGGTGCTGTTCCGCTTCCTTGGTCAACACCACCGTTTTTCGCCGGTGGGCGTTGTCGAGAAGCGATGTAACTCTCTGTGCCGCCGCCTTGATCTTTTCGGGCGTCGGTTGTTCGCCGTCACTCCATGCATATCCGCGAACCGCAAGAACGACATCCTCGGTGTTATCCTTGATCTCGTCCTTGTAGAGGTAGGTCGGGATGGTTGCCACGGCTTCGGCGACGGCGCGATCCTCCACGGCGGAGAGCGACTGATCGCGGGTGAAGGCATCCTTCTGCACTTCGTACTGGTCCATCGCGGCGTCGTAACTTTCCTCGTCCGGGATACCGTCCCGGTAGAAATCCGCTCGCCTCGGGCGCTTGGGGGGTTCGGTCAAGACTTCGCTCGCCGCCGGAACGGGTTCCGACTTCGCAGGCGGTTGGTCGCCATCCCCGCTCCCCACGCTGCTTGCGCGAAGTTTGCGGATGACCTCAATCGCCTCGGGCAGCTTGCGCATGATCTCCTCGCGGTCCGTGACGATCTCAGACTCGGGCTCGTCGGTGAACCAGCGGTGGAGAATCTGCACGAGGATCTTCACTTCTTCGTCGCTCACGTCCTTGTCGGCGCTCAGCAGCAGGGCGCCGCCGAGAGCCACCGCCCGCATGATCGCCTGGTGCAGGGGCTGGAAGGGGTAACGGCGGGTCAGCTTGACGAGATCGTCGACGGCGTTCTCCAGTTCGTCGTCTCCGATGGTCGGGCCCTCGACCGGGTAGCCGGCCCGCATCGCCTTCGCGGAACGCGAGAACAGCTCGACGGCCTTTAGCCGGATCGGCAGCAGCGGATGGGAGGCAAACACCTCCTCCATGAGTTCGGGCCGGCCGCGGATCTCGTCGACCTGGTTGACGAGGGCCTCGACATCGAGGTTCAGGTTCCGTTCGCTCAGGCCGAACGTCGCCTTGAGCAGCGAGGTCGCCGTCGCGCGGAAGTCGCGGCTCGCCAGCACGCTCACCCTGTCGGCGCTGATCTCGGCCTTCTTGCGCCAGCGCAGGTACAGGCTCTCCCCGAGCGCCGGCAGCACCGTGACCGATGGGTTGTTCGCGTCGGTCGAGATGAGGGCGGCAAGGCGGTTGTTGCCGAAGAGGATGTGGCCCAGCTCGTGGCCGAGAATCGACTTGAGCTCCGCGTCTTCGAGCCGTTCGAGCGCCGGCGCCGTGACACCGATGAGCGAGTAGGTGATGTCCTTGCGCACGTCGAGCATGGCGAAGGCATTAATCTCGTTCGACGGCAGGCAGAACACCTCGGCCTGGGCCTCGAGTTCAAGGGCCTGGCAGAGGTCCTTGAACACCCGATAGATGCGCGGAGACAGCCGCTCGCTCAGGCGGATGCCCTCCTTCAGCAGCCGCTCCCGGACGCCCTGGTCGATCTGGCGGCGGTTCTCCTCGTATGTTTCGAGATAGTCCGAGACGCGATACGTCGTCATCAACTCTTCGACGTCCCTCGCGTCACCCCGATACCGGACATCTTTCCAGTCGATGGGCATGGCACCCTCCGGGCGGCGGGCGGATCATACCACCGGCCGTCCCGCCGCCGGCCGCCACCGACTGCCAACAACCGCTCCGGGAGAGGTTACCCGGGAGAGGTTACCGAACAACCGCTCCGGGAGAGGTTATCTGGAGATCAGTCGGTGAGGAGGCTGTTGAGGTCGCGGAGGAGCTTCTCGAAGCGGTCGAGGGCCGCGTCGAGTTCCGGCAACGCGACGCGCAGGGTCGCAGTATTCTCGAACAGGTACGACGCGGGGGCGAAACTGTCGAAGCGCGGCGCCCACGGCGGCATCGACGCAAAGTGACGCTCGACCTCCGCGACCACGCGAGGGGTCTCCTCGCCGGGTTCGTCTGCGAGAATCGTGGACTCCTTCAGGCCGTACGCCCCCGTCACCAGCTCGCGATAGAGCCGCCGGCCCATCAGGTCTTCGACCTGGCCGTCCTCGCGATCCACGTAGAGCGCCGGCCGCAGGATGCGCCCGAACTGCAGGAGACCGCGCTCCCAGAGGCCTTCGAGTCGGCGAGGGTGGCTCATGAGGCCGTCGGTGAGGACGGCGATCTTCTGGCTCTGGTCGGCGAAGAGTGTGGCGAACGGCGCGATGCTGTCCAAACCGCCGATGGGGACGATGCTCCAGTCGGGGTCGAGATGCTCGCGGCCCTGGAGCTGCAGTTCCCGCGAGAACCATTTGAGGTACAGGACGTCGCTCGGGCGGTCCACGAGCAGCGTCTGTGGCGCCGTCACGGCGCGCTTCGCCACGTCGTAGGCCATCGCGGCGCGGATGGGAAACAGGGTGTCCGGATCGGTGCTGAGGAACCGATCGCCGACCTTCGTCCCGAGCACCGTGTCGCCGTCCGACATGTCCTCGACGGTGCGCAGGCCGTCGAGATGGTCCGTGTCGATCATGAACGGCGAGTGCGTCGTGTAGATCACCTGGTACGCGGGCAGCAGCCGCTCGCGGATGAACCGCATCATGTCCAACTGGGCGCGGGCGTGGAGGCCCAGCCCGGGCTCGTCGAGCAGGATGACGTAGTCGTGCGCCTGGTCGCGGCGGATGTGCGAGAGCCAGATCAAGAACGAGAAGAACCAGATGAACCCGGCGCTGCGTTCGTCGAAGCTCAGCGTCACGTTGTGGCGCCGGTTCCGGATCCGCGTCCGCAGCACGTAGCCGGTGTTGAACGGCGGCGGGTCCTGCGGCCTGGCCGCATCACAGCGGAAGTCGACCTCCAATGACTTGTCCTGGCTCCAGTACTCGAGGACTTCCCGCGAAATGCGCTGGGACACCGACTCCAGCTCGGCGACGAGGTACTCGAACTGGTCGATTTCCTGCAGTTCCTCGGGGGAGGTGTTCGCCAGTTCGAGGAGCGCCAGAAAGATGGAGTCCACCACGGTGAGCTGATTCGAGGCCTTTCGCCGCATCAGTTCGTCGATGGACACCTCGGCCGGCAGGCGGTGGTACTCGGCGAAGTAGAGAAAGCGCGGCAGGCGGGTCTCGAGCACGGCGATCGCCTGTTCGTTGGGCGTGCCGCGGGGAAACCGCTGCTGGACGTGGGCCAGCAGCGCCGCCTGCGCCGGGGTCGGCGATTCCAGCCCGTGCAGCGTCCGGACGAGTTCGGCAACGGTCGTGACCGACCAGAGGCTGTGCAGTTCGGCCGCCTCGAGCTTCGCGTTGCGGACGAGATTCGACACCACCCGCCGTTCGTCGATGTCGACGAGCCAGCGCAGGCGGTTGTCGTAGCCCTTGCTGACCACCACCTTCGGGGTGGCGAGCACGTCGGGCCCCAGGACCTCCGCCAGGGCATCCGCATCGGCGTCTTCAAGGCGCCAGGAGGTGGTGACCGCGCGGTCCGGCGTCTGACGGCGCCGCTGGCGGTAGGCCGCCCACCGCCGGCGCGGATACTCGATATCGCTGAAACTGGCGTCCGTGGCAATGATCGGGCTGACGCGGTACAACGCCTTGAGCAGCGCCGTCTTGCCGGATTCGTTCTTGCCGACCAACCCGGTGAGCGACCGGATGCTGAACTCCGTGGAGTCGTCGATACACTTGAAGTTCTCGACGCGAACAGACTCAAGGATCATGCGGGTTGGCGCTCCAGGGCCGTTCGAAAGGATCAGTCCGCCGGGGGATCATTGTCAAGAAAAGGGACAGGGACTGCCGGGCGGACGCCCGGGCCGCGCACCGCCGGATCGCGCTTCTGATTGGCCGGCCGGCCCGGCGGTGACATAAGATAAAGGGTCTGGTTGGAGGCGTATGAACAGACTGTCCAGGACGTGGTGGCGGGCAGGAAGCATCGGCATGCTGGCCCTGGCGCTCGCGGGGTGCTCCATCAAGACGATGGCCGTCAACACCCTTGGCAACGCCCTGGCCGAAGGCAGTTCGGGCTTCGCGAAAGACGACGACCCGGAGCTGGTGCGCGACGCGATACCGTTCGCCCTGAAGACCATCGAATCGCTGATCGATCAGTCGCCCAAGCACAAGGGCCTGCTCACCGCCGCCTGCAGCGGGTTCACCCAGTACGGCTACGCGTTCATCCAGCAGGAGGCCGACTATGTCGAGGCGCAGGACCTCGACCGGGCGACGGCCATGCGGACGCGGGCCAAGAAGCTGTACCTGCGGGCCCTCGACTACGGCCTGCGGGCGTTCGAAGTCGACGATCCGGGCTTCCGTGCGCGGCTCACGAAGGACCCCGCCGCGGCCCTCGCGAAGACCACGAAGAAGCAGGTCCCGCTGCTCTACTGGACGGCCGCTGCCTGGGGCGCAGCCTTCTCCATCGACAAGGCCGACTCCTCCCTCTCGGTCAATCAGAACGTGATCGAGGCGTTGATGCGCCGAGCGCTCGCACTCGACGACACCTGGGAACTCGGCTCGCTGCACGACTTCTTCATCACCTGGGAAGGCGGCCGCTCGTCGGTCGGCGGGTCGCTCGATCAGGCGAAACAGCACTTCGAACGCGCCCGGGCGCTCAGCGGCGGCCAGCGCGTGTCGCCGTTCGTCACCTACGCGGAAGTCGTCTCGGTCGGCCAGCAGAACAAGAAGGAATTCCAGGCGCTGCTCGCCGAGGCGCTGGCCATCGATGTGGCCAAGGCCGCGCCCGAACAGAAGCTCGCCAACGTCATCGCCCAGCGGCGCGCCACGTGGTTGCTCTCGCGCGTCGATGAGCTCTTCGTCGAACAGCCGCGGCCGGACGCCTTCGTCCTCTGGCCGCTTCTCATGGATTGAGACGGCCATCATGCTTGCTTCCCTGATCCGTTACCGTCGTTCGATCACCGCCGCGGCCGTCGCCGCCGCCGTCGTCGTCATCGCCACCGCCACGCTGCCGGCCCAGGCGCCCATTCTCGTCAAGATGGCGACCATGGTGCCGGACGGGTCGTCGTGGCATCTGGTGCTGAAGGAGGTTGCGGCGCAGTGGGGCAAGGTCTCCGCCGGCAGGGTGAAGGTCAACCTCTACGCGGGCAGTTCGGCCGGCGACGACCCGGACGTGGTCCGCAAGATGACCCTCGGCACGCTGAACGCCGCGGTGCTCACGTCGGTAGGCATCTCGGAACTGGACAAGACCGTCTACGCCCTCTCGATCCCGATGGCGTACGAAAGCTACGAAGAAGTCTACTACGTCCTCGACAAGATGCGGCCGCGGCTCGAGGCCAACATCCTCGCCCGCGGCTACATCGTGCTCAACTGGGCCGACGGCGGATGGGTGCAGTTCTTCGCCCAGAAGCCGGTGGCGACGCCCGACGACCTGCGCAAGCTGAAGCTGTTCTCGTGGGCAGGCGACCCCAAGACGACCGAGATCTGGCAATCCGCCGGCTTCAAGCCTGTCCCGTTGCCCTCGACCGAGTTGGCGACGTCGCTGCAGACGGGCCTGACGGAGGCGTTCAGCGCGCCGCCGCAGGTGGCCGCGCTGACCAACTACTACGCGAACGCGAAGAATATGACCGACATGAAGTGGGCGCTCCTGCTCGGGGCCACGGTCATCAAGAAGGACACCTGGGAGCGCATCCCCGCCGATCTCAGGCCCCAGTTGCTCAAGATTGCCGTGGACGCCGGCGTGAAGCTGCAGGACGCGATCCGCAAGGGCGGCGTCGACGACGTCGCGGCAATGAAGACAAAGGGATTGAACGTGGTCCCGGTCGATGCGAAGACGCTCGAGCTCTGGCGCAAGACCGCCGAGACCTTCTACCCGAAGATTCGCGGCGGGTTCATCCCGGCCGACGCCTTCGACGAAGCCCTCAGGTTCCGTGACGAGTATCGCAAGCAGAAGGCCGCTGCGAAGAAATGAAGACGCTCGCAATCGCGCTCAAGCGGACCGAGCAGTCGGTCCTGGTGACCACGCTGGCGCTGGCAACGCTCATTCCGATCGCCGCGCTGCTCGGGCCGAAGCTCGCCGGCGTGCACATGCCGGCGGCGGCGGTCTATGT
>JAPKZP010000137.1 GCA_026393735.1 Acidobacteriota bacterium | reverse complement strand
CGGGAATGCAGCCGCCAGACGGCCCGCCAATCTGGACGGCTTTGTAGGCGCGGCCGCCGGGAATGCCGCCGCCGATCTCGAACACGATGTCGCGCAGGCGCGTGCCCATCGCGACTTCGACCAGCCCGGTGCGCGCCACGTTGCCCGACAGGGCGAACACCTTCGTGCCCTTGCTCGACGCCGTGCCGATCGACGAGAACCACTCGGCGCCACGCTCGATGATCGGCGGCACGTTGGCGACGGTTTCGACGTTGTTGATGACCGTCGGCCTGCCGAACAGCCCGCGCACCGCGGGGAACGGCGGCCGCGGGCGCGGCATGCCGCGGCGGCCCTCGATGCTCTGCAGCAGCGCCGTCTCCTCGCCGCAGACGAACGCCCCCGCGCCCATCTTCACGACGATGTCGAGGGCGAAGCCGGAGTCGAAGAGGTTGTGGCCGAGCATGCCGAATGCGCGGGCCTCAGCGATTGCCTGGTTCAGCCGGCGGATCGCGAGGGGGTACTCCGCGCGCGTGTAGATGTACGCCTTGCTCGCCCCGATCCCGTACGCCGCTATCGCAAGGCCTTCGAGGACACGGTGCGGATCGCCCTCGATGACCGCGCGGTCCATGAAGGCGCCCGGGTCGCCCTCGTCGGCGTTGCAGACCATGTACTTCTGGTCGGCCGACTGCTTGTGCGCGATCTTCCACTTCGCACCGGTGGAGAAGCCGCCGCCCCCGCGACCCCGCAGGCCGCTTCTCTCGACCTGCTCGCAGACCTCGCCCGGCGTCATCGTGCGGAGCGCGTGTGCCAGCGCCGCGTACCCGCCGCGCGCCACATACTCCTCGAGGCTCGACGGATCGACGATGCCGCAGTTGACGAGCACCCATCGCGTCTGCGGGGCGAAGAACGGATGCTCGTCGAGGGCCGGCACGCCCGGCCAGGGCTCGATGCCCGGCTGCCGGAACTGGCCGAGCGGCGTCAGGGGCAGCACGCTCGACGAGAACACGGCGTCGAGAAGACACGCGACCTTCTTCTCGGTCACCTGGGAAAAGGAGAGCCGCGGCCGTCCGGGCAGCTGAACGTCCAGGAGCGGTTCCTCAACGCACAACCCGATACAGCCGACTTCGACGATGTCGGCCTCCTGTGCGTGCGCGGCGAGCCACGCGCGGACGGCTCCGAGCGTCCTGCCGGCGCCGGCGCCGAGGCCGCACGTGCCCGTCCCGAGGTAGAGCACCGGGCGATCGAGCGACTCGCGCCGAAGCCGCCCGTTGCGCTGGGCACGCCAGGTGGCGCACGGCGCGTGCGTGTGACAGGAGTAGAGACCCTGGAGGCAGGCCACCAGGTCACGGCACGGCCGATCGGGCGAGTGCCAGCACTGGGCACAGCAGCGGGGAACATCGGCGAGGCTCACGCGACCCTCGCTTCCTTCCGCAGCCCTCGCACGAGGCGATTGACGACGTCCGGCGTGGCTCCGGCGTGGAACTCACCGTTGACGGCGACGACAGGCGCGAGGCCGCACGCGCCGAGACAGGCCACGACTTCGAGGCTGAAGAGGCCGTCGCGGCTGGTCTGGCCGGGCGTGATGCTCATCGTCCGCTGGAGCGCCTCGAGCGTCTGCCGGGACTTCTTCACATGGCACGCCGTGCCGCGGCACACCTGGACGTGATAGCGGCCGAGCGGCTGGAAGCGGAACTGGTTGTAGAACGTCGCGACGCCGTAGACTTTGCTGGACGGGAGCCGCAGATGCTGTCCGATGCGGATCACGGACTCACGCGAAAGGTAGCCGCACGACTCCTGTACCTCCTGAAGAAGGGGGATCAGCGCGTCGCGGCGGCCGGCGTGGTACTTCGAAACAATGGGTTCGATGTCAGGTGCGATCATGCGAATCGTGTCCGTACGGCTAGGTCGTGCCGTGCTGATGCGCGTAATAGGCGACGCGATCGAGCGCGGTCGTCATGTCCATGTCGTCGACGAAGATGCCCGTGGGGACGTGCAGCCGGACCGGGGCGAAGTTGAGAAAGCTCTTGATGCCGGCGAGCACGAGGCGATCGGCCACCGACTGGGCTTCGCGCGCGGGCACGGCGAGCGCCGCGGCGCGGATCCCCTCCTGCGCCAGGATGTCCTCGGCGCGGCCCATCGCGTAGACACGGCAGCCGTTGATGATGCGGTTGACCTTGTCCTCGTCGGTGTCGAACGCGGCCACGAAGCGCACCCACGGCTGCCGGTTGGTGTAGTAGGCGAGGATGGCGCGGCCGAGGTTGCCGACGCCGACCAGGGCGACCGACGTCTCAACGGAGCGGGCGAGCACCGTGTTGACGGCCTCGATGAGCTCCTCGATGGCGTAACCGCGGCGGGGGCTTCCCGAGCATCCGATGGTCATCAGGTCCCGTCTGACCTGGGCGGGTGTGGAGACGGCGAGTGCGGCAAGCTGGTGGGAGTAGATCTGGCGCAGACCGCTCGCCGCCAGGTCCAGAAGCAATCGTCTGTAGAGGGAAAGCCGGCCAATCGTGTTGACGGGGATGGTCGGGGCTGCGGTGTGTCGAGGTGTTGTGGTGGTCATGTCTGTGAATAGATTCACACTGTGAATCAATTCACAGATAGCTTACGGCCACGGGTCGGAACCTGTCAATCTCCAGCCAGCGTTAAATCCGACTGAAATCCTCAGAAAACAACAAAGGCGGCCCGTTATTTCTGGCAGCCTCCCGGCCTCATGTTCCGACGGCACGTGCCGATAGTCTGGTCAGGCAGGGATCGAGGCACCAACCGGGCTCGTTCCCATCGACACGAGCGATAGGGGCTCGACCACCGGCGGTGATGACCGCTGCTTGAACGCGCGACCGTGGTCCTCGACCCTGCCACCCTCCAACGAAACAACGCGCTCAGCAGTAGACGTCGCGGCTTCCCGCCCGAACCCGCTCCACCATCTTCGCCGCCAGATGACGCGCCGTCGGCTCCATCGACGCCAGGATGCTGTCGACCGACGCCTCGCCGACCGCCTTCGTCTCAGCTGACCCGTAGTCGATGAGGTACTCGACAAACGTGGCCAGGGCGTTCGGGTCGCAGTGCTCCTTGATGTCCCCGGGCTTCGCGAGATCCATGAAGTCGCGTCCGGTGCGGCCGAGGCGATAGCAGGCCGTGCAGAACGACGGAATGTAGCCGAGCGCGGCCACGTCCCGGATCACCTCGTCCAGCGATCGGTGATCTCCCAGGCAGAACTGGCTCGCGTCATCGCGCTCGCTCTCGGCGTAGCCGCCGGGATTCGTCCGGCTGCCCGCCGAGATCTGGGACACACCCAGGGCGAACGTCTCGCGCCGGATGTGGGCCGATTCGCGCGTCGACATGATGGATCCGGTAGCGGGCGCGAGGCGCGGCACGCTGAGCGTGTGCGGGCCTACGCCAAAGCGCGCCTCGAGGTGACGGATGTGCTGCATCATCGCCAGCAGTTCGAATCGCCAGTCGGCCAGCCCGAACAGCACGCCGATCCCCACATCGTCGATGCCGGCCTGCATGGCTCTGTCCATCGCCGTGACGCGCCAGTCGTAGTCCCGCTTCTTTCCGGCGAGGTGGACGCTGGCGTACGTGCCGCGGTGGTAGGTTTCCTGGAACAGCTGGTACGTGCCGATCTTGCGGTCCTTCAGCGCGCGGAACTCCTCGAGCGTGAGCGGCGCGACATTCACGTTGATGCGGCGCACCTCGCCCTTGTCGTGGGTCACGCTGTAGATCGTGTCGATCGACTTCAAGACGTAGGAAAAGCCCTCGCGCGGGTAGGACTCGCCGGCCACGAGCAGCACCCGCTTGTGGCCCTGGTCGATCAGCATGCGCGCCTCGCGGGCAATCTCCTCCTGCGTCAGCGCCCGCCGATCGAGTTCGGCGTTCCTCGCGCGGAACGCGCAGTAGGTGCACTCGTTCCCGCACAGGTTCGACACGTAGAGCGGCGCGAACATGACGAGGCGGCGCCCGTAGATCGCGTTCTTGACGTCCCGGGCGGCGTTGAACAGCTCGCCGAGGAGTTCAGGATCGCTGACGGCCATCAGCGACGCCATTTCCCCGCTATCCAGGCCGACCAGCGTGCGCGCCTTCGCGAGCACGTCCCGCACGCGCGCGGCGTCGGTGTGGCGGCAGCGTTGAAGCGTATCGGCGATTGCCGTCTCGTCGATCGGGACGGTCTCCTCTACCTCGGACATGTCGAAACTCTCCCTGGGGGAACCGAGGGCGGGACTACGTCAGATTATACGTCCGCAGGGGCGCGAGACTTCCGATCCGCGCAATGGGTGGGCGCCGGCTACGGGTCCTGTCCGAGGTGTTCCCTTCTGTCCTCGGCTGGGCTTCGGTGATGTGCCTGCGGGCAGAAGGGAAGCACCTCGGCCACCCGCAGCCGACGAGTCCGAATCGCTGCCCTCTGTTCAACGCGGCGTCCGGACGAGCCTCAGTGCCGATGGTGTGATCGCCAGGCCGCCTTTCGACGTGCAGAGCAACTCGCTCGGCATCATGCGGCCGACGGCGTAGACCGCATCGATGGTTTCGTCGAGGGGAATCGGGTTGATGTACCCGCCCACCACCAGGTCGGCGCAGACAAACGCGCTGGAAGCGGCCACCGCATTGCGCGTGTGGCAGGGAATCTCGACCATGCCGCCCACGAGGTCGCACACGGATCCCATCGAGTTCTGCAACGCGATAGCCGCGGCATTGGCCGCATGCACGGCGCTGCCGCCCGCGGCCTCGACGACCGCCGCGGCGCCCATCGCGCCGGCCGCGCCGATTTCCACCTGGCATCCCGCGACCTCTGCCGCGAACGTGGCCCGCGTGGCGAGGATGACGCCAATGGCGGACGCAGCGAGCAGCGCCACCGCCGCACCCTCCCGCGAAAGACCACGTTCTTCAACCAGCGTCACGACGACGCCGGGCACGGCGCCGGCGGAGCCTCCGGTGGGCGCGGCGCACACCACGCCCATGGCCCCGTTCACGTGCATGACCGCCATGGCCCTGGCGGCGGCTCTCGTATGCAGGCCACCGAGCGGCAGCGTGCCCGCGGCATCGGCGGCCATGATCGCGTGCGCACTTGGTGAGAGCAGCTGCATGGCCGGCGCGTCCTTCCCCAGTCCGAGGTGGACGGCCGCGCGGCATTCCCAGCAGCTGCGCTTCGTACGCCAGCGCGGCGCGACCCAGCGACCAGCCGCGCGCGTCCGCCAGGGCGAGCATCTCGGCCGCGCTCTGAAAGAGCTGGTCGCCCTGCTTGACGAACGCGATGGGTGGCGCCTGGCGCACGACGACGGCGTCGGTCAGCGCAAGGAGTTCGCGCCGCAGCTCCGGCGTGAGGGCGACGGTCCGTCGCGCGTGCAGCAACACGCGATCGCCGCGCGTCGCGGATTCAATCGGCCCGGAGGCGTGTCCTGCCGCGTTCAACGCGGAGACGGCTCGATCGTGCGCCGCGTTCGGCACATCAATCAGCAGCTCCCACGTGTATCCGGTCAGCCGCACCGGCCAGCCCTCCACGTCCACGATCTCCACGGCGCCGCCGCCGATGGAACGGGCGCAGGCCGTAAGCGTCCGGCCGGCTTCGCTATGCATCTCGATCTCGACCGTGTTCGGATGATCCGGGTGCGCGAGCGGCCTGACCTCGAACCGGATGTCGAGACCCGCGTCGGCCGCGAGGCCGAGCGAATCGAAGAAGCGATCGTCGGTGAGGTCCCAGCCCATCAGGCCCACGGCAAAGCCGCGATCCACGCCCTGCTGGCGGAACACCTGGCCGTAGGACCCGAGGGGGTCGAACGCGAACCGGACCCGACTCGGCCGATCGCCAAGGAGTCCTGCGACGAGTTTCGCGATGTGATACGACCCGGCAGTGTGGGAGCTCGAGGGCCCGCGCATGACGGGCCCCAGCACATCGTTCAGGATGCTGACGCGGCTGACCTTCGGACCTGGGCGCATAATCGGGAGCCCTCTCCAGCATTCTACAATCGGTTGTCTGCTACCATAACTGGCCATCACGTCCCTTCCGACCGAGGATTCGCCATGCGCAGCATTCGATTCTGTTCCGTGGCCCTGATCGGGCTCCTCGCCGTCACCGGGTGCACTTCCAGGCATGCTCCGGCCGTTGCGCCCGCGACGCCCGCGGCGCCCATGATCCCCGCGACTCTGTCGCCGGCTCAGTTGGCCGACATCTGGGACCGCGAGCACGTGTCGTGGCCCGTGCCGCCCCTCATCCGCCACGCCGACGTGGAAGCGAAGCTCCGGGAGGTTCAGCAAGCCACGCCCGACCTGTTTCACCTGGAGGAGATCGGCAGGTCCGTCGAGGGCCGATCGATTAATCATCTCTGGTTCGGGACCGGGCCGTACCACGTCCTCTTATGGTCGCAGATGCACGGCGACGAACCCACCGCGACATCGGCGCTCTTCGACATCCTCGAACAGGTGCGGCGGCATCGCACCGAGCCACGGGTCACAAGCCTGCTCGGCGCGCTGACCATCCACATCGTGCCGATGCTGAATCCGGACGGCGCCGAGCGCTTCCAGCGCCGCAACGCCCAGGGCATCGACATCAACCGGGACGCGCTCCGCCTGCAGACGCCCGAAGGACGGATTCTCAAGGCGCTTCGCGACCGACTCAACCCGCCGATCGGGTTCAATCTCCACAACCAGAACTGGCGCACATCGGCGGGGAAGACCGGCCAGCCGGCGACGATCTCGCTCCTGTCGGTCGCCTTCGACGAGCCGCGCACCGAGAGCCCGGGCCGCGTGCTGACCAAGAAGGTCTGCGCGATCATCCGCGACGCACTCGAGCCGCTCGCGCCGGGCCGCGTCGCGCGCTACGACGATGAGTTCGAGGTGCGGGCGTTCGGCGACAACCTGACGAAATGGGGCACGAGCGTCGTCTTGATCGAAACGGGCCCGTGGCCGGCTGCTGAGCCGGACCCGTACCTCGTGCGCCTGAACTTCGTCGCGCTGATGACTGCCCTCGACGCCCTCGCCACCGGGCGCGTGCAGCAGGCCGACAGGCAGCGATACGAAGCGTTGCCGATCAACGAGGGGGACCTGTTCTTCCTGCTGGTCCGCAATGCGACCGTCGTGGCGGGTACGGGCGTGGCGCCGTTCACGGCCGACATCGGCGTGGTTGCCAGCCGCGCGATCCGATCGGCCGATTGCCAGCGGCAGACGCGCTTCGCCGCGCGAATCGAGGACCTCGGCGACCTCCAGACGATGAGCGCGCTCGAATCGATCGACGCAACAGGGCTGGTCGCCGCGCCGCTCTGGGATCCCGCGCTCAAAGTCGGCGATGTGGTGGCGCTGCCGGACTTCTCGGCCCGGCGCGCGCCGCACGTCATCGCCCCGGGCGAACCCGCGGAACTGGTGATCCTGAAAGAGCAGGGCGGCACGTACAGGATTGAGAGGATTATCCGGTACTGACGGCGAGAGCCGGGGAGTGTACCGGGCGGGCACAGGGGCCCGCCCCTGCGGTGCGGGCGTACGCGTTCACGGTGTAGGGGTGCGCATCTCGGTAGGGGCAAGGCCCCGTCCTTGCCCGGATGCCATGGGGGCGATGCCTGCCATTGGAGGTCACATGAAGGCGATGTCGCAGGTTCGTGGGGTAATCGTCGCTGGCGCGCTGTTGGGGATATCGACGACCGTCCTTTCGCAGCCGTCGCCGGATCCGCGCGCAACGTTCAAGGTCGGGACCGCTGTCGCGGGGCGGGGGCAGAAGGTGACGGGCGTGATCGCCGTGCCCGCCGGCGTCGATGCCGCGACGAGCATCGCGGTCGCCGTCGTGCACGGCGCGAGGCCAGGACCGGTCCTCGCCATCGTCGCCGGCGCGCACGGCACGGAGTACTCGTCGATCCTCGCGGTCGAGAGGCTGATCCAGGTGCTCGATCCCGCGCAGATATCGGGCACGGTCATCCT
>JAPKZP010000266.1 GCA_026393735.1 Acidobacteriota bacterium | reverse complement strand
CCCGCAACGCTCGGGCCTGGAGTTCGATGCGGGCGTCGGAACGATCGTCGCCCTCCAGCGCTACGCGTCGAGCCAGATCCCGTAGCCGGACGAACAGCGGCGACCCCGCTGCCAGCCGCGGCGCCGGCAGCCTCTCCACGGTCGTCGTGCCCAGATGCGTCGTCACCCAGAGCCGCACGAGGAAGTTCGCGATCAGGCGGTTGAGCAGACTACACAGCACCCATTGATCGTCTTCCGGCAGCAGAGTCCGCAGACAGAACAGGGTGTGCACCGTGACGGCGCCGGGCGGAATGACGGCCGCGATCAGCGTCAGCCGGTTGGTGGCCGACGCTACGTCCCGGTACGCGAGCCTCGGGCGCGTGACGGCGGACTTCAGGTGTGGCGTCGGTAGATCTGCGATGCGCCGGACCCAGCGCCCGCAATCGCCGAGTCGCACGCGGAACGGATCGATGTGCTTGCCCTCGACGACCGGAAGCCGTCCCGGCGAACAGGAAAAGCACTCACGATCGTCGGTCGCGTTCAGCTCGCGCCCGAACCGCGCACTCCAGCCGCGATCATCCGACAGCGGCGGGAACGTCGCCGCCAGACGCTCGACCATCACGAGATCCGCGTGCCGCCGGATATAGGGGAAAGCAAGGCCGGGGCCGGAGAGGCGCCGCAGGAGCGCCGGCGTCAGCATGACTTCGTCTTCGCGATTCGAGCCTTCAGGCGGCCGATCGAACGACTCCAGCATGTCGGGGCTGCGTGCTCCCAGCGTCGCCCGGATCCGGCCGGTCGGCCGTCCCGGTGACGCCGACAGGAGGAGGAACCTGACCCCGCGATGAATCGGGAAGATCGCCTCGGTGTTCTCGAAGCCCACGACCGACTCGACCGCGCACGTCTCCAGCAGCATGCGTCGCAGTCCCGCGCTGCCGTGATCGGACGCGAGACCCCAGGGCAAGACCAGTCCCATCCGGCCTCCCGGACGGAGCAGGCGCACGCTGCGCTCGACGAACAACTGGTACTGGTTCACGTGGCCGTCTGCGCATGCGGAGTAGATGCCGGACTGGCGAACGAATCGCGTCAGCAGACCCGCAAGGTCCCGCCGCTCCTCCCGCGCCACATCGTTGCCCGTGTCGCCGCGCAGCATCTCCCACGGGGGATTGCCGAGGATCGCGTCAAACCCGCCCTGCGGTGACGGAGCGCCGTCCGCGGCGAAGAACACCTCCGGGAATTCCAGCGTCCAGTGGAAGAACCGGTGCCGCTTCGCCAGTCGCTGCGACTCGGCCAGCCACGTCTGGACGTGGTGGTCCGGCAGCGCAGACCGGCGGCCGCGAATCGCGTTCGCCAGGTCGCCGAACTCCGCGGGACCCGGACGTGAAGTATCCGCGCTGGTCCAGAACCAGCAGGCGCACCAGAGATCGGCAAGCTGCTTCACTGATCCCAGAGCTGTCGACGGTGACACCATGTCCGCGAGCAGCCGTTCCTTTCGCCGGACCGTGTCGGCCGTGTCGTCCGGCGTCATGGCGAGATCCGCCCGCATCGGCAGGGCGATCCGCAGCGCCGCGCCACCCAGGTCCTCGTCGAAGAGCGGCAACCCGCCGCGCCTCGTCGCCCGCCGCGCGGCTCCGGGCGGTTGGCGTGCGACGTCGTCGAGCGATGCACCGACGAGGCTGTCGCCGCACACCAGGTGGTGATCCAGAAACGAGAGGGGCCGGCCCTCGGCGAGCGTCGTCAACCACATCGAGAGCCGCGCCACCTGCACGGCGGTTGCATTCAGGTCGACGCCATAGAGACAGCGCTGCGCGACGAGGCGGCGAAATCCGGCGCGGTCCGATTCGTCGACATCTGCCGCGAACAGGCCACGATCGCGCACGAGCGCCTGTTCGTAGGCGGCCGCCAGGTACTGGCACGCGGCCACGAGAAACGCCCCGCTGCCCATCGCCGGGTCGAGCACACGCAATCGCAGGATCTCGTCGGCCCCGGCGTCCTTCACCAGCGGACGCAGCGTCCGGCGAACCAGGTGGTTGGTGATGGCCTGCGGTGTGTAGAACGTGCCGCTCGACTTGCGCTGATCGCGGCGGGTCACGAGCTGAACACTGCGCGAGGGCTCAGGTGCCGCCGGGCCAGCCCTGCCCAGGCCCGGGCCGTGGACGACGATTGCCTCGTAGTCGAGCACGCTCTCGTAGACGGCGCCGAGCTGTTCGACGCCGAGATCGCGAAACGAGATGCGCTCGCGCCGGCCGCCGGACTCGTGCGTCGTCAGCGCCATCAGTGCGCGCGCGACCAGCCCGTCGTCGAGGCGCTTCGTTTCGGCGAGCGGCGCATGGGCAGGAGCGAAGAGCCGTCCGTTGAACGGAGAAACGGTGAGCGTTCCCGCCCGGCACCCGTCGTGCGCCAGACGCGCGAGGGCCTGAAGCCCTTCCCAGATGCCGCGCGCCTGACCGGGCCGCTCCGCCTGGTTCCTGAGCGCGTCAATGGTGTAGCTCTGCCGGTAGACGGGATGCCACATCGGCACGAGCGCCCGCGACTCGGCGAAGAGCAGGAACAGGACGCGGTAGACGACGGTGAGCGCCTGGTCGAGCGTCCACTCCAGCCGGGCGGCGTCGAGACGCCCGCGGAGCGCCCGGCGCCGGGGACTGGCGAGGCCCTCCAGCAGGAGCACGAGCGCCTCGTGAACGCCCGCGCGCAGCGAGCCCGCGACCGCCACCCCATGGCGCGCCGACTCGACGGCCACTTCGCGCGTCAGGGACCTGAGTGCCTCCGGGCGCAGCAGTCCCCACAGCACCACGGCGGCGGCCGGCGAATCGACCACCGTCTCGAGGTCGAATTCAAGGAACGCCCGGGCGTGCGCATGGCGGGCGTCGCACAGACGGATCGTCCGGCCGTTGCCGCATAACGCCCAGTCAACCGACCGGTCGAGCCCCTCGCGGGCGACGGCCGGCCACGCGTCGTCCATGGGCCCACCCCATGGCGTCACAATCAACGGCCACGTCCCGGCGTCAGACGACGCATCAGCTACGAGCGCATCCCCGCGGGCCGTTATGCGGGGGCTTCTAGCGGCGAACCCGAGAATCTCAACAACCGGCGCGACTCCGGCATCGAACACGGACCTCAATGACGATGCCGGCCCGAGCGTGCGGCCGTCTCCAGCCCACCACGCCATGAGCGCCCGCCGCCCAGTCTCTCGTGCCTGTTCACCCAGCCGGCCCGCGAACGCTGTGACGAGCAGATGTTCGGCGTAGTCGTGAGACACGAGCTGGCCGCGGAACCCCTGGTTCATGATGGCGGCGTCACGCAGTGAGGAACAGAATCAGTTCAATTGCAACGGTGTCGAGCCCTGCGTGCAGCGATTCGATCCCGGCAAGAGAACGGGTCTCGACACCGGCTGCCACGACAGTCTCCGCCTTTGCGTGAGGCCGTGTGCCCGCGCAGGTGGCTGGGGATAGCGGTGTGCGGTTCGCGCGGCGCCGTTCGTGGCCGCGACCGAACAACCCGGGTTGAACGAGGGGACCGCCGGAGGCCACGAGCCGGTCGATGCGCTCGTCGCGCCAAGCCTGACCGCCGATCGTGTCTGCCAGGCGCCGTGCCTGAGCGGCGTCGCCTGTGAGCAACTCTGCGCCGGCACGGACGAGAGCCGGCCCACAGGCCGCGAGCAGCGCCGTGGCCGCCCACCGGATGTCCGGGCGCCGGCGGAGGCGTCCGACCGGCATGGGAAGAACCACCGGAACGAGACGACGATCCACGCGGAGCATCGCCAGCACGCCGCCGCGGCACAGTGGGTTGGGCATCCGGTGGCGCCGCGCAGTAGCGACGAGGGGAAGACCGCCTGGGGCCGTGGCAGCATAGGGCGCGGGGTCCCGATCACGCACGCTCCGCGTCCGGCGCAAGCGGCGCTGCGAGTCGAGACGCGCGAACACCTCTGCCGTCTCGGCACGGACATCGACGCGCGCGACGACGGGCGAGGTGTCAGGCTTCACTGGGTCGTGCGCGGCCCCACGCGGCCATGGCCCGATGGCCTGGCCAGAAAGCCAGGTGTCTGCGACGAATTCATCAGTCCAGCCCAGGACGTCGTCGTGCGACCCGACGGCGCGATCGATCCGCGACATCCGCGCGGCCAGCCGGGCCAGAAGTCCTGCCTCCGCCGTGTGCGGCGCGACAAGGTTGACGGCGTGAACGGTCCGCGTCTGCCCGATGCGATCGATGCGGCCGATCCGTTGCTCGAGCCGCATCGGGTTCCAGGGAAGTTCGAGATTCACAACCAGCCGACAGCGATGCTGCAGGTTGAGCCCCTCACTGGCGGCGTCGGTGGCCAGCAAGATCCGGAGGTTGCCGCTGGTGAAGCGGCGCACCACGTCCGCCCGCGCCGCGCGATCGAGGCCGCCGTGCAGAACTGCCACGTTCGGCAGATCGCCGAGGTCGGCCGCCAGCGACTCGAGTGTGTCGCGGTACTCCGTGAAGACCAGCACAGGATCCGCCACGCGCCGCACAAACCGGCCGAGCACCCGGCGCTTCGAGTCGTCCGCCACCGCTGTCCGCACGGATTCGATCAGCGCGTGGATGCACCGGCATTCCTCCGCTGCATCGTCGAAGCCCGGCGCCCCGAGCACACGCAGTGGGGCGTCGTCGGTCCGATCGTCGTCGTCTCCCCACGGCAGCTCGAGCTGAGCGTCCAGGGACCCCGCGCCGGCCGATTCGAGCCGGGCGAGGCGGGCGCCGAGCGAGGCGAGGAGCGGCGCCATGCCGGAGAGCGATCGCTTGATGAGGACAATCATCGCCAGACGCGCCTGACCCTCGCCGGCGCCGCAACGCCTGGCCCAGACGCGGCGCACGTAGGCCAGCAGAGCGTCGTGGACTGCGGTTTCGCGCGCGGTGGGACGCACGCGCACCAGGCGAACGCGCCGGGCACGCGTCAGCCCGACGTCCGCGCGTGCCCGCCTGAACATGGTGATGGTGTCGTTGGCATCCAGGGCCCCAATGCCGCAGAGCGCGCTGAAGACGGCCGGATCGCCGGCGTGCGGCGTCGCCGTGAGCAGCAGCACGCGGCGCGCGCGGACGGCGCAGGCGTGAGCCACCGCGCGTCGATCGCTGTCGCCGGCGGAGGAGTGCGCCTCGTCGACGACGACTGCGTCCCACATCACCTCTTCGAGACTGCGGCGAATCTCGGGGCGCTTCACGAAGTCGATCGACGCGATGGAGATGCCGGGCACGTCCCACGGACCGACCGGCGGAGGCATCGAACGCCTTGCCGATCGCATCCATGCCGCGTCGGCGAGATACACGTCCAGGCCAAAACGCCGCGTGAGTTCCAGGGCCCACTGGTCCCGGAGGCCTGGCGGCGTCAGCACGAGCGCGCGCTCGAGTTCGCCGCGGGCCTGGAGTTCCGCGAGCACGAGGCCCGCCTCGATTGTCTTGCCGAGCCCGACCGCGTCGGCGAGCAGCAGCCGTGCCACGCCATGTCGAATCACGGCGATGGCCGGCTCGAGCTGGTAGGGCAGCAGTTCGACGTCGGCGCGTGCCGCCACCACCAGCGCGGCGCCTTCGTGCCACGTGAGCAGCGCGGCGCGCAAGGCCGCCATCCACGCCCTTCGGGTGACCACGCGGGGCGCGCCATGGACACCGGCCGTAACGGGCCTGTCGAACGGCGCGAGCAGCACCACCCGGGAGGGCATCGCCGGCAGCGGCCGGTCGGTCGCCGGCTCGAGACCGAGCTCGGTGCAGTCCTTGTGCGGCACGATGGTGCGGATCCGCCAGAGTCGGCTCCGCACCTGGACCAGGGCCCCAGGGATAACGACAGGTTGCACGAATTGCCACCTCAGCGAGCGCGCCGGATGGCAGGCACTGCCATCCGCCTCACGTCAGGCGCCGATATGCCGTCTCAATCGGCATGCGGGGCGGCCGATGACCGCCTGCGTACGCAAAGCCCGTGCTATCCTCGGGCGTTGTCGGGACGCAGGCCGTCGGGCCTGCCTGTTCTTGGAGGCACGAATCATGCGCCGTCTGCTGGTCTTGTCGTTTCTTGTTGCGATCGTGTTGGCCTCTGCGCCGGTTTTGTGGGCGCAGGCGCCGCCGCGCTTCACGGTCGAAGAGATGTTGAAGCTGAAGCGCCTGTCCGATCCCCAGTTGTCACCGGACGGGACCCGCATCGCCTTCGTCCTGACCGAGGTGAGCCTTGGCCAGAACACGCGGAACAACGACATCTGGATCGTGCCTGTCGCCGGCGGCGAGCCCGCGAAGCTCGTAGCGACCGACAAGTCCGAGGACCGGCCGCGGTGGTCGCCCGACGGCAAGCACATCGCGTTTGTCTCGACAAGGGACGGCGGGTCCCAGATCTGGGTCATTCCCGCCACCGGCGGCGAACCGCGCAAGCTGACCACGATCGCGACCGAAGCGTCCGGCGTGACCTGGTCGCCCGACGGAAAGTGGCTCGCGTTCGTCTCGGATGTCTTCCCGGAATGCGGTGACGCGGCGTGCAACGAGCGCAAGCTGAAGGACCGTGAAACGAGTAAAGTGCGGGCCCACATGGCCGACGGCTTGCTCTTCCGTCATTGGACGGCTTGGAAGGATGGCGTCTACAGCCACCTGTTCCTCGTGCCCGCCGACGCGTCCGCTGCGCCTCGCGACCTGACGCCCGGCGCCGCCGACGTGCCGCCTTTCTCGCTCGGCGGTCCCGAGGACTACGCGTTCTCGCCGGACTCGAAGGAGATCGCCTTCGCGAAGAAGCCGGACAAGGTCGAAGCGATCAGCACCAACAGCGACGTCTTCACGCTGGACCTCACGACACCAGGCGCGTCGCCGAAGCAGGTGACGACGACGCCGGGGGCGGATGGGGGGCCGCAGTACTCGCCAGACGGCACGTACTTGTCGTGGCATGCGCAGGCCCGCGCGGGATTCGAAGCCGACCGCTGGACGCTCACGCTGCTCGACCGCAAAAGCGGCGCGCGTCGCACCGTTGCGAGCGAGTTCGACCGCGCCGTCGACAGCTGGACGTGGACGCCGGACTCGAAGGCCGTCTACGTCGCGTCGGAAGACGGAGGCCAGGTCCGCGTCTTCCGCGTTGAGATCGCGGGCGGCGCGCCGAAGCTCGTGCTGAAGGACGGTTCGAACGGCGATGTGCAGATCACGCCGGACGGCCGGACGATCGTCTTCACCCGCGCGTCGCTCACCAGCCCGGCCGAGATCTACACGTGCAATGCCGACGGCACGGGCATCGTGGCCGTCACGCACGTGAACACCGCGCTCCT